>DASQUY010000241.1:0-5641 GCA_035641055.1 Acidimicrobiales bacterium
GCTCTGCGACCACCATCACGACCTCAAGACTCGGTTCGTTGGGCTCTGGTGGCGGGAACCGGCAAGCGAGAGATGGTCCCACCCGACGACCCCCGCCACCCCAACAACCAGCCCGACCCCAGCAGGGACCGGGCACCACCCGACGGCGACGATTCGGACCCCGCGTGAGCCCCGCGCGACGGGCCGTGGTGAGCGTCTAACATCTGCCGCGCAACAACATGGCAGCTGGGGACGGCGGGCCGCTGGGGTCCCGGTGCTGGGAGGAACCGAGGAGTGAGAAGGCCTGTCACAACTCAGGCGCTCGCCGCCGCGGCGGCGGTGGCCCTCACGCTCGCGGCCTGTGGCGGGGACGACGCCGCGGGCGGCGACGAGGCCGGCGACACGTCAACCGGGACCGACGCCGAGACGACCACGACCGAGGACCCCAGGGAAGCGCTCGAGGCCGAGATCGTTGCCGCCTATGAGGCGAGTTGGACCGACTTCATCAGGGCCGGTGATCCCCCGAAGCCGGATGCACCGTTTCTCGGTGATCACTTGGCGGGCGACGCCCTGACGATCTCGCGCAACCTTTTGCACGAGGCCGAGGCTGAGGGAGTGGTGGTCCGCGGGACGTACGAGTTCGACGCGCGAGTGACGGAGCTGGCCGATGATCGGGCGGTGGTCGAGGACTGCGGGTTCGATCAGATGGAGGTCGTGAACCCGGGCTCGGGCGAGGTGGTGGAACGCCACGACCGCGAGCGCGACGGCGTCGTGGCCGAACTGACGCGGGAGGGCAGTACGTGGAAGGTGATCAAGTACACGAACGACGACCAGGTGTGCGGCTGATGGGACCTCGAGTCTCCCGTCCAACCGCTGGCGTGGTCATCGCCCTGTCGTTCCTGATCCTGACGGCGTTACCGGCTGGGGCGGACGACCTCGGGGACCGACGCGCCGAGGCCATCAACAACGGCGAGAACCTGGAGGCGCTCGCACGCGATCAGGTACCCGGGATACCCGGGATTCCGGCGAACGAGAACAACCAGGGCGACGATGGTGGCCCCAATTGCACAAGGTCTGACGGCACGCCGGATTACCTGCGATTTGGGCCTCGCCTGTTCTCGACGATGGAGGAGCAGCGTTCGACGTACCACCCTGACGAGCAGCGGCCGGGCGAGTGGCTGCACCTCTATTGCGGCGACGAGTGGCTGGACTTCGTCTTCATCCCCGATGGGGAGGAGGAGCCCGTCGTCGACCCGAGAACGCTGGCCGAAACAGTGAGGATCACGCCGCCCGATCCGGTGCTCGTGACGAGCCCGGCCGCGACCGAGCAGCTCGTGGACATCGAGGTCTGGTTCTGGGTCGAGACGTGGGAGCCGCTCTCCGCAGACGCCAGCGCCGGGGACGTCAGCGTCACCGTGTCGGCCGTGCCGTCCACGCTCATCATCGACCCGGGTGACGGCTCGCCCACCTTCGAGTGCTCGGGACCGCAAGCCGTGTACGACCCGGCGCTCCCCGCGGACGCACAGTCCTCCGACTGCACCCACACGTACACGCGCGCCGGCAACTACACGGCGACCGCCACCCTCGTCTACGACACGTCGTTCACGTCGAACGTCCCGGGCGCCGGCGGTGGCCTCGGAACCATCGAGACCACGTCGACGCTCGACCTCGCCGTCGCCGAGGCGCAGGCCATCAACACCCAGGCTGGGGGCTAGCGCGCAGCGATGGCGATGATCGCCGGGCTGCTGGGGGCGCTGTGCGCGGTGGGCGTCGTGACGTTCGTCGTGGCCCTGCGGCCCGTGGCGCCCGGCGAGGTACGGGGCCGCCGGCGGCAGCAGACGAGCGCCGCGGCCGCCACGCTCTCCACTCGGGTCGAGAACCTCACCCTGCGGCTCGTCCTGGGGCTGGCCGCAGCCGTGGTCATGGGGGCGCTCACCCGGTGGCCGATGGCGGCGCTGCTGTGCGGCATCGCCGGGTTCATGGCGCCGAGCCTGATGGGCGGGGCGGCGGCGCGAAAGGCGCGGCTCGAGCGCATCGAGGCCATCGCCGCTTGGGCCGAGATGCTGCGGGACACGATGGCCGGCTCCGGGGGGCTCGAGCAGTCGATCATCGCTACCGCCGGGGTGGCGCCCCTGCCCATCCGGCGTGAGGTCCTCCGGCTGGCGGCGCGGCTAGAACGTGACCGCTTGGCGCTGGCGCTTCGGGAGTTCGCCGACGAGATCGACGACCCCTCGGGCGACCTGGTGGTGGCGGCGCTGGTGCTCGCCGCCGACAAGAGCCCCAAGCGGCTCGGCGACCTGCTCGGCCGGCTGGCCCACTCGGCCCGCGCCGAGGTCAACATGCGGCTGCGCGTCGAGTCGAGCCGAGCCCGCACCCGCACGTCGGTGCGGGTCATCACGATCTTCACCATGCTGTTCGCCCTCGGACTCCTGGTCCTCAACCGTGACTACCTCGAGCCCTACGACACGGCCGTCGGCCAGGGGATGCTCGCCGTGATCGGGGCGTGCTTCGGGGGCGCCTTCGTCTGGCTGGCGCGGGCGTTCCGGTTCGAGACCGAGGAGCGGTTCCTGCGCATCGACGGGACCGAGCCGTGATCGCGGCCCTCCTGCTCGGGGCGCTGGCGGGCCTGGGGGCGATCGTGTCCTGGCGGCTCCTGTTCCCGTCGCCACCGCCGCTGCAGGCGGCCATCGACCGGTTGCAGCGCCGCAACCAGCTCGTGCGCATCACGCACGCCGGCCAGAGCGACGGCCTCAACGACTTCCTCGGCCGGACGGTCGGTGCCTCGCTCGCTCGCATCATGCGCAACCTGGGCCTGCGGCCCGACGCCCTCGAGCCGGACCTCCGCCTCGTCGGCCGCAGCCTCGAGCAGCATTTGGGACAGAAGGTGGCGCTGGCCCTGTTCGGTCTGGCGCTGCCAGCGATCCTCACCACGGGGTGGTCACTGACCGGCACGAGCGTGCCTCTGACGTTTCCGGCCGTCGTTGGCCTCGTGCTCGGCGTGGTGTTCTTCATCGTCCCCGACCTCACCGTGCGAAACGACGCCGAGGAGCGCCGCAAGGAGTTCCGGCACTCGCTCGGCTCGTTCCTGGATCTCGTGGTCATCTCGCTGGCCGGCGGCGCCGGCGTCGAGAGCGCCCTGCGCGACGCCGCCGGCGTTGGACGGGGATGGACCTACGCGCAGCTCCGCAACGCGCTCGAGGTCACGACGCTGACGGGGGAAACGCCGTGGGCCGCGCTGTCCCGACTCGGCGAGGAGATCGGGGTCGCCGAGCTGATGGAGCTGTCGGCCAGCGTCTCGCTGGCGGGCACCGAGGGCGCCCGGGTGCGCGACTCGCTGGCCGTGAAGGCGGCCTCGTTGCGCGACCACGCCCTCGCCGCCGCAGAGTCAGAGGCGCAGGCGACCACCGAGAAGATGGCGCTGCCGCTGGTGCTCCTGTTCCTCGGCTTCCTCATCCTGATCGGCTATCCGGCCTTCGACGCCGTTGTGACTGGCCTCTGAGCCACGAAAGGAGGACACCGATGTTTGGACTCGGACCCATCCTGACGTACATGTCGGTGCTCTGGGGACGCCTCCAGCAGCTCCGTGAGGACGATCGGGGGATGACCACCGAGGCGATGATCATCACCGCGGCGCTGGCGGCAGCCGCCCTGTTCGCGGTTGGCCTGATCGTCAACGCCATACGCAACAAGGCGCCCCAGGTCTCGGAAGACATCAACACCAACCCCTGACAGCCAGTGAGAGCTCGCCGGCTGAGGGGGGACGCTGGCGCCGCGACGACGGAGCTGGTGATCGCCACGCCCGCCTTCCTGTTCATGATCATGCTCATCGTGCAGGCCGGCCTCTACTTCCACGCCTCCAGCATCGCCAGCGCCGCGGCGCAGGAGGGAGCCCGGGCCGCCACGGTGCAGGGCGGCACGGTTCTCGAGGGCGAGCAGGTCGCGGACGAGTTCGTGACCGCGTTGGCGCCGAAGCTGTTGAACAACGTCAGCAGCGAGGGCCAGCTCGTCGACAGCGGCCAGATGGTGCGGATGACCGTGAGCGGCAACGTCACCGAGGTGTTCAAGATCCCCGGTGCGACCATCGACTTCTCCGTGCAGGAGGCGTCCGAAGGTGCGATCGAGCGCTTCCGCCCGGTGACGGAGGATCCACCGGCCGACACACCGCCGAGCGCGCCATGATGAGACGAGAGGACCGCGGCGCGGTCACGGCCGAGCTCGTGATCATCACGCCCGTCCTCATCTGCTTCCTGTTCCTCGTCATCGCTACCGGCCGCCTGACGGACGCCAAGAGCGACGTCGTGGGCGCCGCCGCCGACGCCGCCCGGGTGGCCTCGCTGCAACGCGACGGTGCCACGGCGCGGACACAGGCGCAGCTCGCCGCCGAAGACACGGTCTCGGGCGAGAGGCTGAACTGCAGGGGCGGCCCGCAGGTCGAGACCACGTTCGAGCCGGGCGGCGCCTTCGCCCGCGGCGCCAACGTCCACGTGACCGTCACCTGCACGGTCGACGTGCGCGATCTGACCTACATCGGGCTGCCCATCAACGTCACGCTCACCGAGCACGCCTGGGAGCCCATCGACGCTCACCGGAGCTTGTGATGCGGACGGACCGGCAGCGGGCGACGCGGGGGCGGCGGATGGCGAACGACGAGGGCGTCGTCACCGCCTTCGTCGTGATCTTCGCCGTGGCCCTGGTGTTCGTGACCGGGCTGGTGCTCGACGGAGGACGGATCCTCGCCGCCAAGCGCGAGGCCGGGAACTTGGCCGAGTCGGCCGCTCGGGCCGGCGCCCAGGAGATCTCCGACGCCGCCGTCCGCAGCGGCAGCCCCGTCATCCTGGACGCCGACGCCGCCCCGGCGGCCGCCTGCCAGTTCATCGCCAACACCGGCGAGGACGTGAGCTGCACCGCACGTGCCGACGGCAACCAGGTCAACGTCACGCTCAGCCGGTCGGTCGACCTGCTGATGCTCCCGGTGGGGAACCAGACCTTCACCGTGGACGGCAGCGCCTGCGTGGCCCGCGGCATCACGGGCGCCGAGCCCACTGCGGTCTGCTAGCGCCGCGCGATCCGCGGGCGCGGGCGCTACAAAGAAGACATGAGCGAGCGTCCGCTGTCGGCGATCGTCCTGGCGGCAGGGCAAGGAACGCGCCTGCGGTCGGCGCGACCCAAGCCCCTGCACCTGCTGTGCGGCCGTGCCCTCGTTCGGTACGTGCTCGACGCCCTGGTGGACTGCGACGTGGACCGGGCGGTCGTCGTGGTCGGCTATGCCGCCGACCTGGTCATCAAGAAGCTGCAGGAGGACCCCGGGCCGGTGCCGCTCGAGTTCGTGGAGCAGCGCGTGCAGGCCGGCACCGGCGACGCCGCGGCGGTGGGGCTGACGGCCCTGCCCGAGGACGATCTCGACCTCGACGACCTCGACGACGGCGATGTGCTGGTGCTGCCCGGCGACAACCCGCTGATCCGGCCCGCCACCCTGTCCACGCTGCTGCTCGAGCACCGGCTGTCGGGCGCGGCGTGCACCCTGCTGACAGCCCGCCTCGACGACCCCACCGGCTACGGCCGGGTCGTCCGCGACGCCGACGGTGCGGTCCTGCGCGTGGTGGAGACCAAGGCCGCCGGCGACGCCACCGACGACGAGCTCATGATCCGCGAGGTCAACACG
>DASQUY010000242.1:0-3026 GCA_035641055.1 Acidimicrobiales bacterium
GTGGCGGCAACCACAGCCGTCGCCGCCCTGGGCGTCAGCACGTGGCTGGCCAGGCGGCGGTCGAGCGCATGCACGAGGTTGCAGAAACGTCGCGGCTCCGTTCCGCCTGCCAGCGCGTTGGGATGAGGCGCTTGCACCCCGGGGGGTTGGGTACTACACCTCTCCGCAGTGCCTGGGGGTTTGCTGCGGGTGGCCTGTGCGGACCGGCGGACGCTGCAGCGCTGGGCGATCGCGGTCATCGTCGTGGCCGCGGCTGCCCGCGTGGGATGGGCGGCGTGGATCGCTCACGCCGAGCCGTCGGCGGTCTACAACCCCGACACGCCCGGCTACATCTGGCCGGCCCGGGCGCTCATCGACGGCGGGCGATTCAGCTTCTCGCCCACAGACCCGACGCCGATGTACCTGCGGACCCCGGGCTACCCGGCGTTCCTCGCCGCGATCCTGTGGCCGACCGGTAGCGCTTGGGCGATCAGCCCGATCCAGGCCACGGTGAGCCTGCTCGGCGTCGCGGTGATCGTGCTCGTCGCCTGGCGGCTCCTCGGCCCGACGGCGGCGTTGGTCGCCGGCGCTGTGGTGGCGCTCGACCCGCTGCAGTTCGCCGCCTCGGGCGCCCTCTTGACCGAGAGCGTCGCGTCGGTCGTGCTCGTCGCCATCGTCGCCGTGGGTGTGGTGGTGTTTGCCTCGAGACGCCCTCGGGACGTACCCCTGGCCGTCCTGCTGGCGCTCGGGGCGCTGGTGGCGGTGGCCACGCTGGTCCGGCCCGCGTTCTGGTTCTACCCGCTGGTCCTGCTCGTCCTGCTGGCCGTCCGGTTCCGGCGCCTCCCCTGGCGCTCGGTGGTCGCGCGGCTGCTGGTGTTCCTGCTGCCGGTCGCTGTCGGGGTCGGTGGATGGCAGCTACGGAACCACGTCGCGGTCGACTCATGGCAGGTGTCGGGGGCGTCCGGCCTGGCGATGCACTGCTGGTATGCCGCGGACGTCGAGGCGCAGGTGTCCGGCATCAGCGTCGACGACGCCCGGCGCCAGCTCGGTTGCCCGCAGTTCGACGCCAATCCGGACGGCGTCTGCACGCCGACCGTCGGCTGCCAGGTGCCCGATCCCGAGCCAAGGGTCAGGGCTTCGACGCATGGGGCCGCCAGGGGCTGGACATCCTTGCGGACCACCCGGTGCAGGCCGCACGCACCATGGTCGAAGGCGCGGTGCGCGAAGTCGGAGGACCCGGTGACGCATTCGTCAGCCGTTACCTCGACACCGACGAGTCGTGGCCGCTGACCGCAGCCTTGTTCTCCTGGAACGCCGCGCTGTGGGTGTTCGCGGCCGGGGGTGCTCTCGTCGGACTCCGGTCGAAGCACCGCGGCTTCTGGGTGTTCGTCATCGCCACCATCGGCTACGTCATGGTCGCCTCTGCTGGCGTCGGCGCCGACGCCCGCTACCGCATCCCCGTCATCCCGCTCCTCGTGCTCCTCGCTGCCCTCGGCGTGCAACGCAGCTTGCGGAGCCTTCGCCGCTCCCGTGCCCAGGCGTCGGGGGACCACGGTGAACACCTCGTTGCCGTTGGGGACTGACAACCCGCGGGCTCGCCGCGAGCGGTGTGCTCCCTAGCAGCTACCCCGCCCTCGAAACCACTCGACGGTGCGACGGAGGCCGTCCTCGAGGGGCACGGGGGTGGCACCCGGGAACAAGCCCTCTAGGCGGGAGCGGTCGGCCTGGGAGTCGCGCACGTCGCCGGGCCGCGGGTCGACGTGCCGGCGGGTGACCGGATGGCCAAGGATGCCCTCCAGGAGGTCGAGCACCGTCAGCAGGTCGTAGCGGCCGCCGAAGGCCAGGTTGACGGGGCGGTCGCAGCGCACCCGCCGGATGACGGCCCTGGTGAGGATCTCGCAGACTGAGTCCACGAACGTGAAGTCCCGTGTCTGGCGTCCGTCGCCGTGGACCTCCACGGGCCGGCCGGCCAGCGCTGCGTCGACGAAGGCGGGGATCACGGCGGCGTAGGCGTGGCCGGCGGGCTGGAGCGGGCCGAACACGTTGAAGAGACGGAAGGCCAGGGCGTCGAAGCCCCAGACCTGGGACCAGGCCAGCGTGTAGGACTCCGCGGCCAGCTTGGAGGCGGCGTAGGGCGAGCGCGGCGACAGGGGTAGATCCTCGTGCTTCGGGAGGGTCGGGTTGGCTCCGTAGACGGAGCTGGACGAGGCCGCCACCACGTGGGGCACGCCGTGGCGGCGCACGGCCTCGAGCACCCGCAGCGTGCCCGTCGCGTTCACCTCGTGGGACGCCACCGGGTCGGCGATGGAGCGGGGTACCGACGGCCGGGCCGCCAAGTGGACGATCGAGGATGCCCCATCCACGGCGGCGTCGAGCACGGCGTCGTCAAGGATCGACCCGACCACGGCCTCGGCTTCCACGCGCTGGAGGTTGGCCCGTGTCCCTGACGACAGGTCGTCGACGGCCACCACTTCGCCGACATCGGGGTGAGCGGCGAGGTGACGGCACAGGTTCGCCCCGATGAATCCGGCGCCGCCAGTGACCACGACCCGCATCAGACCGACGTCCCCACCCGCGTCGAACTCGTCGCCCCAACGATTCCCAACGACTCCACGGTACCTGCACAGCCGCCGACTGAACGGTCTGGGCTACGCTGCACGGCGTGAGCCGTTCCACGACCGCAGCGGACGGTCCGACTGCTGTCGCGCCGAGCACGGCCCCCTCCCGTGGTCAGTGCACGGTTGCGGCTGCCGCGTAGCGTTTGGGCTGGGGTTCCCCAGGGGAATGAGCGCGGGGACCGGTGGTTGAGCACGTCGATCACGGCGTCGAGTTGGTCGTGGCTGACCGCGGCGAGGTTGGGGCCGCGGGGGAGGCATCAGCGGATGAGCCGGTTGGTGTGCGCATCGAGGCCGCGCTGTCAGGGTACGTGAGCGAGTTGGTTCGGCGCGGTTGCGGCGGCGATCGCGGGCCACGGTCGTAGGGTGCCGGCTGGGCTAGCCACCGGTCGGGTGCGACAGATCGCCCCAGGAGTACACGGCGGGCTCGGC
>DASQUY010000243.1:0-3044 GCA_035641055.1 Acidimicrobiales bacterium
CGACAAGGTCGGCCGGGGCCTCGACACCGTGCGCCGGGGCTGGGACGACCTCGCCGGCACCCGCCGCCGCCAGCTCGAGCGCCAGCTCGACCGGGTGGGCGAGCTGCGCTCGCGCCGCGAGGGTGGGGACGCCTGCGGCGACGAGGACGGCGATGGCGTCGTGGAGCTGGCCGAACCCTGGTCGGCGGAGGCCGTCTCCACCCGCGCCAGCTGACCCCCGGTCAGGCGCGGGTGCCCGCAACCTGCTATCAATACGCGACTTCAGCAGTCGGAACGTGGGGTTCCCGATGCGCCGTTTGCTCGTTGCCGTCGTCGGCGGCCTCGCCCTGTTGGCGACGGGGTGCGACCTGCACCTGCTGGTCCCGGAGGCCGACCCGCCGCTGCGCTACCGCGACGAGGTCTTCTCGAGGGTCAAGACGAAGAGCGACATCGTCTACGGCAGCGCCGTCAACCAGCAGGGCGAGACGGTCGAGCTGTTGCTCGACGTCTACGAGCCCAAAGGTGACACGGCCAAGGAGCGGCCGGCGATCGTGTGGGTCCACGGCGGGGGGTTCACCTTCGGCAGCAAGACCTCGCCCGAGATCGTCGACGAGGCGACGACGTTCGCTCGCAGGGGCTACCTCAACGTCTCCATCAGCTACCGGCTGTCGGAGATTGGCTGCTTCCCGCCCACGGCCGCATGCCTCCAGGCCATCATCGACGCCAAGCACGACGCCCAGGCGGCCGTGCGGTTCCTGCGGGCCAACGCCAAGAAGTACGGCGTCGACGAGGACCGCATCGCCATCGCCGGTACGTCGGCGGGAGCCATCACGGCCCTCAACGTCGGCTACGGCCCCGAGGACGTCGGCGACAGCGGCAGCCCGGGGTTCGACTCCACGGTCCGCGCCGCGGTGTCGCTGTCGGGCGCCCGGATCCTCACCGACGCCAACGAGGGCGAGGCGGCGGCCCTGCTGTTCCACGGCGACGCCGACACGATCGTGCCCTACCAGTGGGCCGTGGACACGGTGGCCGACGCCGAGGACGCCGGCCTCCACGTCAACTTCACGACCTTCGAGGACGACGGGCACGTGCCCTATGTCGAGCACCGCACCGAGATCCTCGACCAGACCACCAACTTCCTGTACTGGACACTGGACACGAAGAACGCCGCCCAGGACCTTCCCCGCGGTCGTAGCAGCGGCTAGGACTCCGCGAGAGCCACGTCCGTCGCCGGGAAGTCATCGCCGTTGCGTCTGGGCCACACTGCCACCCATGGCACGCAAGCACAGCGAGCCGAGAGAGCCCGACATCCACGCCGCCGGTGGCGTCGTGTGGCGACCCGTGACGCTTGGCGACGAGGCTGGCGCCACCCGGCAGGGCGTCGAGGTCGTGCTCATCCACCGGCCGCGGTACGACGACTGGTCGTTTCCCAAGGGCAAGCTCGACCGGGACGAGTCCGCCGAGGCGGCGGCTCGGCGAGAGGTGGCGGAGGAGACCGGCCTGGTCTGCGAGCTCGGGGACGAGCTGTCGCCGACCGTCTACCGCGACGGCAAGGGCCGCACCAAGCGGGTGCGCTACTGGCTGATGCGGGTGGTCGACACCGGGCCGTGGGCGCCCAACGCCGAGGTCGACCAGCGCCGCTGGGTGCCCATCGACGAGGCGCTGGAGCTGCTGACCTACGCCCACGACCGAGAGATGGTCACGCAGCTTCCCGAGCACCTGCCGGGCTGAAGAGGACTGAATTCCGCCGGCCGTTACCTCGCGGTCACGTCCGCGAGGCTGGACGTTCGCGTGCCTTCCCTATGTTCCGGGCGGTCGAACCCGACAGAGGAGGGCTCCCTGATGTCCGACACGATGATGCCCCGCCGGCGGTTCCTCGGCGCGGCCGCTGCCGCCACGGCCGCCGGTGCGGCCGGCGTGGCGACCGGCGTCAACCCGTTCGCCGGCCTCCAGGCCGCCGCCGCCCAGGGGACCGCACCCCGCCAGGCCCGGCGGGGCCAGGGTGGCTACGGGCGCTTGGTGGCCAAGAGGCCGGCGAGGACCCCCGACTTCAGCCCCGAGTACGGCGGCGTCTACGCCGACCCGCAGGCCGAGTGGCTGGCCCTGCCCGAGGACTTCGACTACGTCGTGCTCGGCATCGCCGGCACCACCATGAGCGACGGCAACCGTACGCCGCAGGCCCACGACGGCATGGGCGCCTTCGCGGCGCAGGGCGGCAGGGTGCGGCTGGTGCGCAACCACGAGAACCGCAACGGCGCCGGGGACGGGCTGCCCCCCATCGGCGGCCCGACCAACGCCTACGACCCCCTGGCCGCCGGCGGCAACAGCACCCTGGAGATCGACTTCGACGGCGGTGTCCCCGTCCTCGGCCAGGACTTCGTCAGCCTCAACGGCACGATCGTCAACTGCGCCGGCGGTGTCACGCCCTGGGGCTCGTGGCTGTCCTCCGAGGAGACGACCGAGACCCGGGGCGAGATCCCCCACGGCTACAACTTCGAGGTCCCCTCGGCCAACGACAGCGCGGTCGAGCCGGTGCCGCTCACGGCGATGGGCCGCTTCAGCCACGAAGCCGTGTGCGTCGATCCCCGGACGGGCATCGTGTACGAGACCGAGGACGCCGGCGATTCCGGATTCTTCCGGTTCGTGCCCGACCGGTCGGGCCGCCTCGACTCGGGCCGCCTCCAGATGCTCAAGGTCAGGGGAGCGACCAACTACGACACCCGCACGGGACAGGACCCCCGCCAGGCCCTGCGGGTCGAGTGGGTCGACATCGACGACCCCGACCCGGCCGGCGGCGGGCAGAAGGCGGTCTACGACCAGGGCTTCGCTAGGGGCGGGGCCATCTTCCGCCGGCTCGAGGGCTGCTGGTTCGGCTTCGGCGCCGTCTACTTCAACGCGACCAACGGCGGCGACGCCGGCCACGGTCAGATCTGGGAGTACAGGCCGGGCGGCCGTTCGGGTGGCACCCTCAAGCTCATCTACGAGACCCCGGACCCGGAGATCCTGACCTTCCCAGACAACATCAACGTGACACCTCGAGGCGGCCTCGTGCTCTGCGAGGACAC
>DASQUY010000244.1:0-2869 GCA_035641055.1 Acidimicrobiales bacterium
TACCTCGACACCAAGCTCGTCGGTCTCGCCGTCTAGGCGGTTGTCAACCGGCATGCGCACAGAACATCCACCTACCCAGGAGGCCGAGCGGATGGGGCGAGAGTGGCACGGAACAGTACGGAATCTGCACCTCGCCAACAGCTCCACAGCGAGGCCTCCCAGAAACAGCGCAGACGCAAGCCGCGACAAGCGTGACCTATCCGCTGATGCTCTAGGGAGGCCGGGTGGTGATCACGGACGACCTGGCGCTGGCGGTCGACATCGGGGGCACCAAGCTGGCCGTCGCCCGGGTGGACCGCCGGGGGCGCCTACGTGACCGCCGGGCCGTGGCCACGCCGCGGGAGGGGACCGCCGAGGACGTGTGGGCGACCCTGGCCGAGCTGGTGTCGTCGGTTCGGCGCGGCGACGAGGCAGTGGTGGGCGTCGGCTGCGGGGGGCCCATGGCCCCCGGGGGCGTGTCGGTGTCCCCACTCAACGTCCCCGCGTGGCGGGGGTTCCCGCTCCGCGACCGGCTCGCCGCGCTCACGGGCCTGCTGGTCCACATCGACAACGATGCCAAGGCCCTGGCGCTGGGGGAGGGCTGGACGGGCGCAGCCCGGGGGGTGGACAACTACATCGCCATGGTGGTGTCGACCGGCGTCGGCGGTGGCATCGTGCTGGACGGCCGGCTGCTCGACGGGGAGGCGGGCAACGCCGGGCACATCGGTCACGTCATCGTCGAGCCGGGCGGGCGGACCTGCCCCTGTGGTGCCCGGGGGTGCCTGGAGGCCGAGGCCTCCGGCCCCTCGATCCGGGCCGCCACCGGCGCTGATCCCGCCGACGCCGGCGAGGACGTGCGGCGGCGGGTGGGCACCCTGGTGGGTCGGGGCGTCGCCTCGGTGGCCAACCTGCTCGACCTGCGCCTCGCGGTCGTGGCCGGCTCGGTGGCGCTGGGGTTCGGCGAGACCTTCTTCGTCGCCGCCCAGGCCGAGCTCGACGCCCGGGCCCGCATCAGCTTCGCCCGGGGCGCCCGCATCGTTCCCGCCGGGCTCGGCGACGCCGGGCCCCTGGTGGGGGCGGCGGCCGTCGGTTGGCGGGGGGTGGGCGGCCTCGGTGGTCGTTGAAGGAAAACCGGGTAGATGGCCGGGAAGGTCTTCACGGACGCCAGGGGCGCCGTGGGCGTGGCCGGCCGTGCGCGCGGTAGCCCGGCACCCGACGCTGTGGGCGACCGCGCTGCGACAGGCGCGGGTGCTGGCCGCGCCCGGCTGGTGGCGTCGCCGCCCGTTCCTGCCGCTGCCCTCGCCGGAGTACCTGCGCTTCCGGATCCAGACGGCCTACGGCGGCGCCGGCGACCGGCCCCCCGACCCCGACGACCTGGTCACCTACCTGCGCTGGTGCCGACGGGCCCGCCGCTGGGGGTGACGGGGCCCCCGTCCCGAACTTGCGGTGGATAGAGGGGCTATGGCCCCCGTAACCACCGCAAGTTCGTCTCGCTACCCAGTAGTTTGTCGGCCGATGAGCCGGGCCCTGGTGCTCAACGCCACGTTCGAGCCGCTCTGCGTCGTGAGCGACCGCCGGGCGGTCGTGCTCGTGCTCCGGGAGACGGCGGAGATGCTGCACGCCAGCGACGCCGTCATGCGCTCGGCCCGGCTCGCCGTGGCCGTGCCCTCGGTGGTCCGCCTGCGCCGCTACGTGCGGGTGCCGTACCGCTGGCACACGCCGCTCAACCGGCGCTCGGTGTTCGCCCGTGACGACCACCGCTGCCAGTACTGCGGGGCGACGGCCGAGAGCATCGACCACGTCGTGCCGCGCAGCCGGGGCGGTGACCACTCGTGGGAGAACGTGGTGGCAGCCTGCCGGCCGTGCAACGTGCGCAAGCGCGACCGCATGCTGCACGAGACGTCGATGAGCCTGCTGCGCACGCCTCGCACGCCGCGGGGTGCGAGCTGGCTGACCTTCACCCTCGGGGTCGTCCCGGACACGTGGACGCCCTACCTCCTGAACGCCGCGGCGTGAGGGGGTGAGCGCGCCTCCACCTGGCTGGGAGCTGCGTCGGCTCACCGGCCCGGCCGCGGCGCTCCACGCCGAACCCCTGCCGGCGTCGCCGACCCGGGCGGTGTGGTGGCTGGAGGCCACGGCGCCGGCGCTGGTGCTGGGTTCGACGCAGTCCGACGCCGTCATCGACACGGCCGCGGCGGCCGCCGCCGGCGTCGAGGTCGCCCGGCGGCGGTCCGGTGGCGGCGTGGTGCTGGTGGTGCCGGGCGAGACGGCCTGGGTGGACGTGATCCTGCCGGCCGGCGATCCGCTGGGGGACGACGACGTCGGCCGGGCCGCCCGGTGGGTCGGCCACACGTGGCAGGCGGCGCTCGCTGAGCTGGGCATCGCGCCCACCGCCGTGCACGACGGCCCTCTCCAGTGCGGCCCGCTCGGCCGGCTCGTGTGCTTCGGGGCCGTCGGGGGCGGTGAAGTGACGGTGCCCGGCGCCGACGGCTCCCTCCGCAAGGTCGTGGGGGTCAGCCAGCGTCGCACCCGGGAGGCCGCGCGGTTCCAGTGCGCCGCCTACCGCAGTTGGGATCCGGAGCCGCTGGCGCGGCTCCTGCGCCTCGACGGGGAGCGGCGCCGAGCCCTCGCCGAGGCTGCCGTGGGCACGGGCTACGACCCGGCGACCCTGCTCGACGCCTTCCTCCGCCACCTGCCGGCGTAGCCACAGGCCCGGGGGCCCGCCGACCCGAGGCAATGGCGAACGGCCCCGCCGAGCCCGAGGCATCAGTGCACGGAAACCGTTCGTCATTGCCTCGGGCCGTCCCGAGCGTTCGCTATTGCCTCGCCATGCCGGCGGTCGTGTCTTGTCGCGTGGGAGGTAGTGGGGTAACTTCCCACGAAGTGGAAC
>DASQUY010000245.1:0-12650 GCA_035641055.1 Acidimicrobiales bacterium
CCCGCAGCCGCCCGACCCGCCACGCCCCCCGCAGGCGCCGCACGGCAGGGATCGGGTTCAGCCGCTGGAGCCACCGGTGCTTCGGCTTGATCTCGCCCGCCAACCGCAGGTCGATGGCCACGTGCCCGTCCACAGCGATGACGACATCGCTGGCGTCCAGGTCGGCCTGGGTGGCGGCCCCAGCCAGCACCACGGCCTCGGCGACGGCCTCCCGCAGCGGGGGCACCCAGAGGTCGCGCTCCAGCTCGGTAAGGGGGGCCGGGAAGGTCTCCGCCACCGGACCGGGGCCGTAGATCGGGCCCCGCGGCGTCCCCCGGATCTCGGTGGTGACCGGGCGCGACTGGAGCAGCCACAGCTTCTGGTCGGCATCGCCCGCTCCCGCGGCCGCTCGGGCCGTCCCGATCGCCCACTCGACGTCCTGCGGCCCTCCGTAGACGCCCGCGACCTCCTTCGACAGGGCGACCAGCCGGCGGAGATCGGCCCGCTCCAGCGCCGGGCCGTCGTTGGCGACGAAGTCCAGGACCTTGGCGCTCGCCGGGTCGAGCACGTACCGCGAGCCGTCGACCTCGCCGCTCACCAGGGGCTCGGGCCCACCCCGCACGGCGGTGACGACCATGCGGTCGGTGCGGCCCGTCACCGGGTCGACGCCGAACATCACCCCGCCGAAGGCCGGCTCGATCAGGGGCTGCACGAGCACTGCGATCGGCTGATCGGCCGCCCCCGCCCGTTCTCGGGAGTCGAGCACCGTGGCGACGGCGGCGGCGAAGGCGTCGAAGCCGCTGACGCCGATGACCGAGTCGAACTGGCCGGCCATGGAGGAGCCGGCGAGGTCCTCCACGACCGAGGAGCTGCGCGCCACCAAGGCCGTGCGGTTCCCGCCGGCCCGCTCGAACGCCTCCCGCACCGCCGGGTGGGACGCCACCGCGGCGCCGTCGTCGACCGCGTCGCACAGCGCAGTCGTGAGCACGACGCCGGGGAGCGTGGCCAGGCCAGCGGCCGCACCCCGGGCCAGCGCCGCGGCCTTGCCGCCGGTGAGCGCCGGGTCCAGCGCCGCGCCGTCCCCCAAGTCGACGACCAACGGCCGTTCGACCTCGGGACGAGGTGTGTCCGCGACGAGATGTCCCTCGCTCATGGCCAGGTACTACACCCGTTCAGGGGGCGTTTGCCAACACGTCTCACGGTGTTCAGCCTTCATTTCTCTCGGGCTCCCGCAGGGGCAGGAGGACCTGGAACCGCGTGTCGCCCGGGGTGGACTCCACGCGGATGTCGCCATGGTGCCGCCCGACGACGATCCGCCAGGCGATGTCGAGGCCCAGGCCGGTGCCCTTACCCAGGGGTTTGGTGGTGAAGAACGGCTCGAAGATGCGGTCGCGCGCGTCGTCGGGCACGCCCGGTCCGGTGTCGCCGATCTCGACGACCAGGCGATCGCCGCCGTCTCCCCGGGTGCGCACCGTCAGCGTGCCGCTCCCCTCCATGGCATCGACGGCGTTGTCGATGAGGTTGGTCCACACCTGGTTGAGCTCGCCCGGGTAGGCGGCGATGCGGGGCAGGGAGCGGTCGTAGTCCCGGACGACCTCGACGTCGTCGCCGAGCTTGCGGCCGAGCATCGTCAGGGTGGCGTCGAGCCCCTCGTGGACGTCGAACGACTGGAGCGGACTGCGGTCCATCTGGGTGTACTGCTTGGCGGACGCGAGCAGCGCCGAGATGCGCTCGGCGGCATCGGTGATCTCGTCGATCAGCGCGTCGGACTCGAGGGCGCGCACGGGATAGGACAGCCCGTTCTCCACGAGGTGCGGCGGCAAGGCGTCGGTGAAGTTCCGGAGCCAGCCGACGTCCACGCCGGCCGCGACGAGCGTCGGCGCCATCTCCCACGCCGCGGCCACGCCGTGGTCCTCGAGCCAGTCGGCCAGCTCTTCCTCCCGATCTGACGCCTCGAGCGGCGACAGGGCCGGTGCCTCCCGGCGACGTTCGAGCGCCTGTGCCGCCAGGTCGGCGATCGCCTCGAGCTGGTGGCCCGGGAGCTGGCTGCGGACCACGAGGCCGAGCTTGTCCCGCATCTCGGCCAGCATCTCCCGGAGTCGGGAGCTGGCAGACATCACTGCCGCCACCGGGTTGTTCAGCTCGTGCGTGAGGGCGGCGGTGACCGAACCGAGGGCCACCAGCCGCTCGTGGCGGGTGACCGTGTCGCTGGCGGCCCGGCCCTGGGTCGCAACACCCTCCAGCAGGTGGGCGGCCATCGGGAACCACTCCCGCACGGCCCAGCCGAAGTCGGCGGCGGGCAGCTCGAGCAGGCGGCAATCGGAGCAGGCACGGGCCGTCCCGGGGTAGATCTGCGGGGAGTCGCGGGCGACGGCCCAGGCGTTGAACGCGCCGGTGTAGGAGCCCCGGTAGTCAGTGCGGAACAGCTCGATCTCGCCGCCCTCGACCCGGCTGTGCATGGACAGGGTGCCGGAGAGCAGCACGAAGAAGCAGGAGGCCGGCGCGCCCTCGGCGTGGATGGTGGCGCCGGCGGGGTACTCCACGACCTTGGCGCGCTCGGCGAGCCAGCCGAGCTGGTCGTCGTCCAGGCGCTCGAACAGGAACAGGCTTTTGAGCTCGTCGGGAGCCAGGCGCTGGGGATCGGCGGTCGTGTCTCCCGCTCTTGGCGGCTTCGCCGCCGGGCCGCTCGGGCCCCGCTCGCTCTTTCGCCCTTCGGGACGCTCGCTCAGGGTCATCGGTGCTCCAGGTAGCCGTGGAGGAGCTGGATCGCCATCGCACCCTCGCCGACCGCCGAGGCCACCCGCTTCACCGAGTTGGCCCGGACGTCGCCCGCCGCGAACACGCCGGGGGCGCTGGCCTCCAGGTAGTGGGGGTCGCGGTCGAGCGGCCAGCCACGGGGCCGGCGCCCGTCCACGAGCAGGTCGGGGCCGGTGAGCACGAACCCCCGGGCGTCCCGGGCGATCACGCCCTCCAGCCACTCGGTCCGGGGGGCGGCGCCGATGAACACGAAGAGGTGGGCGGCGGGCACCGTCTCCCGCGTCGCCGCCCGGTTGTCGCACAGCGTCAGCCCCTCCAGGTGATCGTCGCCGTGCGCCGCCACCACCTCGGTCTCGAGGCGCACCTCGATGTTGGGGATCTCCTCGATCTGGCGGATGAGGTAGTACGACATCGACTTGGCGAGGGTGTCGGCCCGCACGAGCAGGGTCACCCGCCGGGCGTAGCGGGCCAGGAACACGGCCGCCTGGCCGGCCGAGTTGGCGCCCCCGACGATGTAGACCTCGTCGCCCGAGCAGGCGGGCGCCTCGGTCACCGCCGAACCGTAGAAGACGCCGCGGCCGGTCAGCTCGTCGGCGCCCGGTACCGCCAGTCGGCGGTAGGCGATCCCGGTGGCGAGCAGCACGGCGTGGGCGACCACCTCGCCGCCGTCGGCGAACCGGACGACCCGAGAGGACGGGCGCACGTCGAGGCCGACCACGTCGCGGGTCGTGAGGATCTCGGCGCCGAACTTCTGGGCCTGGCGCCGAGCCCGGTCGGTGAGCTGGGTCCCGGTCACCCCGTCGGGGAAGCCGAGGTAGTTCTCGATGCGGGAGCTCTGGCCGGCCTGTCCCCCGGTGGCCCGCCGCTCCACCAGCACGGTGCGCAGGCCCTCGGACGCGGCGTAGACGGCCGCGCCCAGGCCCGCCGGTCCCCCGCCGACGATCACGACGTCGTAGAAGTCGATCGTCGGCGTGGTCGACAGCCCCACCCTGGCCGCCAGCTCGCCGATCTCCGGGTCGACCACGTGGTCGCCCTCGGGCGTGACGACCAGGGGGACCGCGGTGGCATCCACCCCGGCCGCCGCCAGCAGGCGCTGGCCCTCGGCCTCGTCGCTGCTGAGCCAGCGGTAGGGCACGGAGTTCCGGGCGAGGAAGTCCCGCACCTTGAACGACCGGGCACACCAGCGGTGCCCGACCACCTGGGTCCGGCTGACCGGGCGGTCGTCGGTGGCCTGCCACATCTCGATGAGGGAGTCGACCACCGGGTACAGCTTCTCCTCGGGCGGGTCCCACGGCTTGAGCAGGTAGTGGTCGAGATCGACGACGTTGATCGCCTGGATGGCGGCGTCGGTGTCGGCGTAGGCGGTGAGCAGCGCCCGCCGGGCCTGCGGGAACAGGTCCATGGCCTCCTCGAGGAACTCGAGGCCGCTCATGTCGGGCATGCGGTGGTCGGCGAGCAACACCGCCACCGGGTCGCCACGCAACTTCAGCTCCCGCAGCGTGTCCAGCGCCTGGGGACCGGACTCGGTGCGCACGACCCGGTAGGCCTCGCCGTACTGGCGGCGGAGGTCCCGCGCGACGGCGCGGGACACCCCCGGGTCGTCGTCGACGGTGAGCAGGATGGGTTTGCGGTCGGTCTCGAGCGCCACGGGGTTATCGACGGTATCCGCCGGCGAATCTGAGCGCGATACGACAATCGGCACCGCTCCGCCTGGGGCCCGATGAGTTTCACCGGGCCGCTTAGTCTACCCGAACGTCGACGGCCCGAGAATCCGCGGAGGAGCACCCGATGACCATCGTTGACCTGGAACCTGCGGCCCGGCGCATGGCCGAGCTCGTCCGCGGCGTGCCGGACGGGCCGCTCGACGGCCCCACACCGTGCGCCGCCACCACCGTGGGTGACCTGCTCGACCACATCGCCACGCTGACGCTCGCCTTCACGGCGGCGGGCGAGAAGTCCATCGGCGCGGGCGAGTCGCAGCCGCCGCCGACGCCGGACGGCTCCCGGCTGAGCGACGACTGGCGGACCCGGATCCCGCGTGACCTCGGCGCCCTGGCCGACGCCTGGCGCGACCCGGGAGCGTGGACCGGGACGACCTACGCCGGGGGATTCGAGCTGCCCGGCGAGATCGCCGGCATGGTCGCGCTCGACGAGCTCGTCATCCACGGCTGGGACCTCGCCCGCGCCAGCGGCCAGCCCTACGACTGCGAGCCGGACGTGCTCGAGATCGTCCACGGGTTCGTCGCCCAGGCGCAGGAGACGCCGCGCGAGGGCATGTTCAAGGCCCCCATAGAGGTACCCGAGGACGCGCCGCTGCTCGACCGGGTGATCGGCCTCAGCGGCCGGGACCCCGCCTGGTCACGCACCTAGCCGCTAGCCGGCCGCCAGGCGGTTCTTGGCCACCTCGGCCAGGAACTCCTCGTTGGTGCGGAAGGTCTTCATCCGGTCGCTGAGCAGCTCGAGGGCGGCGGCGTTCCCGCCGTCGGTCGACGACAGGCCCGACAGCACTCGGCGCAGCGCCCACACCAGGTTGAGCTGGTTCCGGGGGAACAGCAGCTCCTCGTGGCGGGTCGAGCTGGCGTCGACGTCGATCGCCGGGTAGATCCGGCGCTCGGACAGCCGCCGGTCGAGGCGCAGCTCCATGTTGCCGGTGCCCTTGAACTCCTCGAAGATCACCTCGTCCATCTTCGAGCCGGTCTCGATGAGCGCGGTGGCGAGGATCGTGAGCGAGCCGCCCTCCTCGATGTTGCGGGCAGCGCCGAAGAACTTCTTCGGCGGGTAGAGCGCCCCCGAGTCGACGCCGCCGGACATGATGCGGCCCGTCGCCGGGGCGGCCAGGTTGTAGGCGCGCGCCAGGCGGGTGATGCCGTCGAGGATGATGCAGACGTCCTGGGAGTCCTCGACCAGGCGCTTGGCCCGCTCGATCGTCAGCTCGGACACCTGGGCGTGCTCCTCGGACGGCCGGTCGAAGGTGGAGGCCACCACCTCGCTGTTGGGGCTGCGCAGCCAGCGACGCATGTCGGTCACCTCTTCGGGCCGCTCGTCCACCAGCAGCACGATGAGCTTGACCTCGGTGTTGTTGGTCTCGATCGACCGGGCGATCTGCTTCATGATCGTGGTCTTGCCGGCCTTGGGCGGCGACACGATCAGCCCTCGCTGGCCCTTGCCGATCGGCGACAGCAGGTCGACGATGCGGGCGGTCATGTTGGAGCCGTCCTCGGCCGTCTCGAGGACGAGCTTCTGGTCGGGGAACAGCGGCGTCAGGTCCTCGAAGCGCCGGCGCTGGCGCGCCTGGTCGGGATCCTTGCCGTTGACCTGGTCGATGCGCAGCAGCGCCGGGTTCTTCTCGTTGCGCAGCGCCGGCCGGCTGCCACCCGCGATGTGGTCGCCCTTGCGCAGGCCGAACTGGCGGACCTGCTTGACCGACACGTACACGTCGTCCTTCGACGGCAACCATCCCTTGACCCGCAGGAAGCCGTAACCCTCGTCGCGCAGGTCGAGCAGGCCCGCCACGGTGACGGGCTCGCCCGCGAACTCCTCCACGTGGGTCTCGCCGCCGCCTCGCCGGCCGCGCCGGCGTCGGCGCCGGTTGCCGGGCTCGTTGACGTCGACCTGCTGGGCCCCGCCGCCGGACCGGTCGGCCGAACCCTCGGGCTGCCCGCCGGCCCGACCCCGGTCCTGCCCGCGTTCCTGCCCGCGGTTCTGCCCACGGTCGGGCCGATCCCCGTTGCCGCCGGTCTCGGACGCGCCGCGGGACTGCCCGTTCGTCTCGCTCGACACCTCGTCCGCCGGCGCCGTCTCGGCGGACGTTCGGGAGGCCGCCGCCTCGGGTTCCGCCCTGGCCTCCGCCTTGGCGCCGGCGGTGTCCTCGGGGCCAAGTTCCGTCTCCCACTCGGCGGGTGGCTCGTCGGGCGCACTGCTTGGTTCGGTGTCGCTACCGCGGTTGGGATCGTCCACGCCGCTGACCTCCTGCTTCGGGGCATCGTTGGCATCGCGAGTGTCGACACCTGTATCCGCCCCGCCCGCTCTGTCGGCCCCGTCGGTGCCGTCGGTGCGGTCGGCACCGTCCGCGCCCGATGCGCCGCCCTCGACACCCGTCAACTCGAGGATGAGCTGCACGATCTCGGCCTTGCGGGCCCGGGCGGGGGGCTTGGCTCCGAGCGCTTGGGCGATGGTTGTGAGCTCCCCTCGGTCCTTGCGCTCGAGAGCGGACCGTTCGAGGGCGCTGGACTCCACACTCATCGGGGGTGTCACCTCACTTCTGGGAAGACCGGGTGGCGACCAAAGGCGCCGGCAGGTAGAGCCCGGCGCGCGGTGGGGTCAATCTGGGCCCGGAGGAAGGAACCGCTCCGCAAAGATCGGGGCCGCTCGGCCAACCGCCTGGAACGCGGGCGGTACCCCCCGGCAGAATGCCCGCACTCTAGCGCGGGACCCCTCCCGGTCGAAACGCCGGCGGCCGCGGGGACCCGTCGCCTACGGTGGCCCCCAGTTCGAAACTGGTTGTAGCTATGCGGCATATGACCGCATAGCTACAACCAGAACGCGGGAAGTCGCTGGAGGGGGCACCATGCGCCGGTTCGTCGTCACGTTGGGGGTCGTCGCCCTGATGGCCGGGCTGTTCGCCGGCTCGGCACCAGGGGCAGCTCAGGGGCCGCGCCTGCCAGGACCGCCGACACCGGACGGCCCCGGCCGCCATACCGTGGGGTTCAGCACCGTGGAGATGGTCGACGCGGCGCGTGACGGCCGCACGCTCACCGTCGACATCTGGTACCCGGCCGACGAGCGATCCGAGGCCCCGACAGCGGCCCTGGACCTGCTGCTCACCGACCTGGAGCTGCCCGGCGTGCTGGCCGACCCGCCGCCGGCGAAGGGCTCGTTCCCGCTCGTCGTCTTCTCGCACGGCAACGGCGGGGTGCGGTTCCAATCGTGGTTCCTCATGGAGACGCTGGCCAGCCACGGCTTCGTGGTCGCCGCCCCCGACCACGCCGGGAACACCGCGCTCGACGCCCTCACCGGGACGTCCGACCCCATCGCGGTGGCGGCCAACAACCGGCCGCGGGACGTCTCGTTCGTGATCGACGAGATGCTGGCCCGTGGCCGCGATCCCGCCAGCGCCCTGCACGGCCACATCGACGAGGGGAACGTCGCCGTCGCCGGCCACTCGTTCGGCGGCTTCACCGCCCTGGCCACGGTGGCCGGGTTCGGCGACTACCAGCCCGACCCCCGGGTCGACGCCATCGTCCCGATCGCGGCGGCGACGTTCGGGCTGACCGACGAGCAGCTGGCCTCGATCGACGTGCCCGCCCTGCTGCTGAGCGGGACGTCCGACACGACGGTGCCGATCGAGCCCGGGATCGCGCACGCCTGGGACCTGCTCTCCGGCCGGCCGTCCTCCCGCGTCGACGTGCTCGACGCCGGCCACAACTCGTTCACGAACGTCTGTGACATCCGCGACGCCTACGTGGCGGCCGGGGTCGGCGACCCGGTCCTGGCCCTGGTGGAATCTCAGGCCGAGGAGGGATGCGCCCCCGAGCTGCTGCCGATCGACGACGCGCACGAGGTGACCAACCTGTACGCCGTGTCGTTCCTGACCCGGGAGCTCCAGGGCACCGCCCGCTTCGCCCCCTTCCTCACCGAGCGCTACGCCGAGCGACACGACCTGCCGGTCGAGCTTTTCGTGCGGCCGGCCCACGGCCGGGCAGCGGCGGCCGCTTGACCCAACCTCAGCGGGCCAGCAGGCGGTCTAGCAGCTCGTGGCCCGGGATGGGCGGGCGGTTGACGGTGGCCGGCTCGCTGTACGTGCCGCCCGGGCCGTCGATCTCGCTGTCGACCAGCAGGTAGGGCACCGGCTCGACGGTGTGCGTGCGCAGCTCCACGGGCGTCGGGTGGTCGGGCAGGAGCAGCAGGCGCCAGGGCCCCAGGGCGTCGAGACCCTCGACCAGCCCGTCGAGGATGCGGGCGTCCCAGGCCTCGAGCGCCTTGATCTTCTCGTCGAGGTCTCCCGCATGGCCGGCCTCGTCCGTGGCCTCCACGTGGATCAGGAACACGTCGGCGCCCGCGGCCAGCGTGCGCAGAGCGGCGTCCCGCTTGCCCTCGTAGTCGGTGTCGAACCACCCGGTGGCGCCGGACACCTCGACGATCTCCATGCCGGTGAGCACGCCGAGGCCGCGGACCAGGTCGACGGCGGTGACCAGCGCCCCCCGCCGTCCGGTGACGTCCGCGAACGACGGGAGCTGGGGCTGGAAGCCCTGGCCCCACAGCCAGACCTGGTTGGCCTCCAGCGGCGAGGCGCCGACGACGGCGCGGCTCGCATCCATCAGACGGATGAGCCGGGGGGCGGCCGGGCCCCGGGGGAGCATCGCCGGCCGCCCGGTGAGGTCATGCGGTGGCGTGCACTCGGCATCGGCCCAGGAGCGGGGAGCGACGAGGATGTGCCGGTACTGCACGCCGGGGTGGAACTCGACCTCCCCGCCGGCGCCCGAGCCCAGCTCGGCGTCGAGCGCCCGGACCACGGCGGTGGCGTCCTCGGACGACGGGTGGCCGCCGGCGAAGTCGACCATCCGGCCGCCGGCGACGGTCACGAGGTTGCAGCGGTAGGCGACCCGGTCGGGGCCGAGGCGCAGGCCGAGCGCCGCCGCTTCGATGGGCGCCCGCCCCGTGTGGTAGCGGACCGGGTCGTAGCCCAGGATCGCCATGTTGCCCACATCGCTGCCCGGGGCCATCTTCGGCGGGATCACGGCCGCCCGGCCCACCTCGCCCCGCGCCGCCAGGCCGCCCAGGGTCGGCATCGACGCCACCTCCAGCGGCGTGCGACCGCCGAGCGTGGCCAGGGGCTCGTCCGCGCAGCCGTCGGGCACGCAGATGACGTACTTCACCGGCCCAGTCTCGCAGGCCGGCAGGACCGCGAGGCAATGGCGAACGCTCCCCGTCGCCGGAGGCAATGACGCACGAAAACCGTTCGTTATTGCCGCGGGCTCGGGGAACCGTTAGCCGTTGTCTCAGGTCAGGCGCCAGCACACCTACGGCCAGCACGGGCAACCCAGCTTCAACCGCCCCATCACAGATTCTTCAAAGCCGGTGCTAGCTGCCGCTGAAGGCCTCCGGGCACGCCTGGCCCATCTCCAGCAGCCCGTTGGTGAGCTCCTGATCTTCCTGGATCGCTTCCTCCCCATTGATCATGCCGGTGAGGACGAACTGCCTCAGGAAGTCGTCGGACATGTTCTCGTCGAGGCAGGCCACAGCCTCCTCCGGCACGTCCTCGCCGATCTGGTCGAGGACGAGCTGCCGGACGTCGATGCATCCCGCCAGCGCCTCCCAGAACCCGTCCCGTTGCTGCTCGTCGAGGCTGAGCCCCACCTCGCTCAGCGACTGGCCCTCGGATTCGGCGAGCTCCTCGGGCGACGTGGCCGCATCCAGGGCATCCACGCCGATGACGTCGACCCAGCCGCGGGAGACGCACTCCTTCTCGTCCTCGGTCAAATCGTCGTTCTCGTCGTCCCAGGCCACCATCGCGTCCACGTACTCCTGGCCCCGTTCGGTCGACGAGTCGCCGTTCGACCCGCCGCCGTCACCGCCACCGAAGACGCCGCCACCACCGCCGTCGTCGCCACAGGCCGCCCCCAGGACACCCACGACGAGCACGGCAACGCCCAACCTCAACCGCCCCATCACCGACCCTCCAGCACTGCCGCCTCATTGAGTGCCTAGCCGCCGAGGACCTCCGGGCACTCCTGGAACACCTCGAGCAACTCGTCGTTCAGCTCCTCGTCCTGGTCGAGCGCCTCCTCGCCCTCGACCAACGAGGTCACGAAGACCCGCTGCAGGAAGTCGTCGGACATGGCTCCGTCGAGGCAGTCGACCGCCTCCGCCGGCAGGCCCTGGTCTTGCTCGAGCTGATCGAGGAAGAGCTGGCGGAAGTCCAGGCACCCACCCATCTCCTCCCACAGGGCGTCGCCCTGCTGCTCGTCGAGCGTGAGCCCGACCTCGCTGAGGTCGCTGTCGGCGAGCTCGTCCGGGCTGGTCACGTTGTCGAGATTGTCGACGCCGACGGCCTCGACCATCGCCGTCGCCAGACAGTCAACCTCCTCCTGGGTGAAGTTCTCGTCGTCGTCGGCCGACTCCCGCAGGGCCTCCACGTACTCCTGGCCCCGCTCGGACGACGCCTCGGCGCCCGATCCGCCGCCGTCGCCGCCACCGAACACATCGCCGCCGTCGCGGCCGCCACCGTCGTCGCCGCAGGCCGTCCCCAGGACGCCCACGACCAGCACGGCCACCACCACTCTCATCCGCCGCATCGCGAAACCTCCAGTCATCGTCACAGAGCGGCTAGCCACCGAAGGCCCCCGGGCAGGCCTCGGCTAGATCGTTGAGCTGGTCGTTCAGCTCCTCGTCCGCCTGAACCGCCTCGTCGCCCTCGACCAGCGAGGTCATGAAGATCTGCTGCAGAAGGTCGTCGGAGAGGTTCTCGTCGACGCAGGCGATGGCGTCCGCCGGCACATTCTCCCTGGCCTGACCCAGGACCAGCTCCCGGAAGTCCACGCAGCCGCTCATCCCGTCCCACAGCTGGTTGCTCAGCTCCTGGTCGACCATGATCCCGAGATCCGCGAGGAAGAAGTCGTCGGCCTCCCTGACCTCCTCCGGGGTGGTGGCCTCGTCGAGCTGGTCGACGCCGATCACGTCAACCCAGCTCTGCGCCAGGCACTCGGTCTCGTCGTCGGTGAAGTCCGAGCCCTCGCCCGTCGCCACGAAGGCGTCCACGTACTCCTGGCCGCGGTCCGACGACGCGTCGCTCGCCGATGCGGCACTGCCGCCGTTGCTGCCGTTGCCACCGCTGTCAGTGCCGCCACCGCTGTCACCGTCGTCGCCGCAGGCGGCTGCCAGCACGCCGACGGCCAGCACGGCCAGGCTCAGCCACATCCGCCGCATCGCAGATCCTCCAGCTCTCGCCCAGCCCACCCGGGGCGTTCCCGGGCACCGGACGCGGACGCTAGCGGCCGAACGCGGCCTCGACGCAAGCGCGAACGGCATCGACGTCGGCGGGCAGCACGTCGTAGCGCTCGGGCCGTTCGGTCAGGTCGGCCAGGGCGCCGGGCAGCGCCGGGCGGACGCCCGTGGCCCGCTCGACGGCATCGGGGAACTTGGCGGGATGGGCGGTGGCCAGGCACACCATGGGGAGGTCCGGCCGACGCTGGCAGGCGCGGGCGGCGCCGATCCCGACCGCGGTGTGCGGGTCGGCGAGGTAGCCCGTACGACGATGGACGTCGGCGATCACCTCCAGCGTGGCGTCGTCGTCGAGGCTGGCGGCAGCGAAGGCTGGGTCGCGGGGCGTCTCGACTGAGCCGAGCGAGCGGAACCGGCCCATGAGCTCGCCGGTGGCGACGCCGTCCCGCCCCAGCAGCTCGAACAGCAGGCGCTCGTGGTTGGACGACACCTGGATGTCCATCGCGGGGCTCAGCGTGGCCGCCACCTCCTCGGTGGCGAGCGTGCCCGTGCGCACCCAACGGGTGAGGAGGTCGTTGCGGTTGGAGCCGATGACGAGTCCCTCGATCGGCGCGCCCGACCGCCGGGCGATCCAGCCGGCCAGCACGTTGCCGAAGTTGCCGGTCGGCACCGCCACCTCGCACGGGCCGCAGGCCGCCGCGGCCATCACGTAGTAGACGGTCTGGGCGGCCACACGGGCCCAGTTGATCGAGTTCATCGCCGACAACCCGACCCGCTCGCGCAGCGTCCGGTCGGCGAACAGCGCCTTCACGATGTCCTGACAGTCGTCGAACGTCCCCTCGACGGCGACGTTGTGCACGTTGGGCGCGTCGACCGTCGTCATCTGCCGGCGCTGCACGTCGCTGACGCGCCCGGCGGGGTGGAGCACGACGATCTCGAGGCCCCGGCGCCCGACGCAGGCCTCGATGGCGGCC
>DASQUY010000246.1:0-9654 GCA_035641055.1 Acidimicrobiales bacterium
TTGGAGCCGGTGGGTGCGGGTGAGCCGGGGGGTGTCGTGGGGGTGGCGTTCGCAGAGCACGCGGACCATGCCGCCGGCCTCGACGGCGCCGTGTTGGGCGGGGTCGCCGATGAGCCGCAGGGCGGCGCCGGTCTGCTCGGCAAGCCAGCCGAGCCGGTCGAGGTCCCGGTCGGAGATGGTGGAGGCCTCGTCGACGACGAGGACGGTGCGGGCGTCGAGCGGGGCCGTGTGGGGGTCTTGGTGGGCGAGATACCAGGCGAGGGTCTCGGTGGGGATGCCCGCCTTGGCGCCGAGGCCCCGGGCGGCTTCGCCTTTGACCGCGGCGCCGAGGACCCGCCAGCCGGCGGCCTGCCACGCGGCGCGGGCGGCGGCCATGGCGGTGGTCTTGCCGGTACCGGGGTGGCCGATGGCGCACTGGATACGGTGCCCGCTGCCGGTGAACGCCCGAACCAGCGCGCGTTGCTCGCCAGTCAGCTGGGGGTGGCGGGCGAGCACCTCGTCGACCACCGGCCGGGCGACGACGGCGGCGCCCCGGTGGCGGCCGGCCCGGTAGCGGGCGACGATGCGGTCCTGCACGGCGAGCATGTCCCGGGTCGTGTACCGGGCTGGAGCGGTGGCGCTGCCGGGGGTCAGCTGTTCGACGTGACGAGAGGCGAGAAACCCGTCGGCCAACTCCTCGAGCCGCCGGGCGGGGATCAGCGGCGGCTGCGCTTCGCCGTCCTGGCTGCCGGGGGTGAGGGGCTGGTTGACGATGGCGGCGAGCACGTCGGCCCGATCGAAGATCGACAGGTGGGCGCAGATCCCGTCGGGGGCGGCCACCGCCGCGTACAGCGCGTCGACATCGGGGGCCGGCGGCTCGACGGGGCCGGTGGTGGCGGCGGCGAGGCGCTGGGGGTCGAAACCGAGGGCTGCGGCGCGCCGCCACCACTCGGCGAGCAGGTCCTCGACCGCCACGTGGGTTTTGTCGGGTCGGGTGGTGGTCTTGACGCGGTCGAACTCGTCGGGGGTGGCGCCGCGGCCGATGGCCTCTTCGAGCTCGCGCAGGGCGTCGGTGATCTCATTGGCGCGGCGGGAAAACTCGCGCAGCACCGCGGTGGGGATGCCGGCGATCTCCCAGCCGCCGTGGTGAGCGGGCCGCCAGCGCACCCCGAGGCGGCGGGTGAGCTGGTAGCGCATCTCGGCGGTGGCCAGCGCCGAGGCCGCCCGGGCGTGGCGGTACAGGCCCCGGGCGTCGAGCGCCCGGCGGACCCCTGTGTGGTCCTCGACGGTGTTGGCGATCACGTTGTGGTGGTGGGGGAACGGGTCGAGGGCCCGGGACGTGTAGTGCTGGAACGAGGCGACCGCCCAACCCTTGACCGGGATCACCGTGTCGTTCTCGCGGGCCGCGGCGGCGTGGCGCTCAAGCCAGCCCATGGCCCAGTCGTTGCCGGCCCGGATGGCGTCCAGCACTCCGTCTCGAGTGGCGGGCCCGGACAGCAGCGCCAGGACACCCAGGGACTTCTCGGTGGTGAGGGTGAGGTCGTAGCCGACCCGCACGGCCGGCATTCGCCGCCGGCCCGCGAACGCGGCCAGCTCCCCGCGTTGGACAAACCAGCGGCCCTTGGTGCCTCGCTCGGCGACCAGAAAGGCACGCCGCACCGGCCGCCCCGCCGCCAGGTCCCGGTCGATCGAAGAACGCAGCGTCTCGTAGCGTTTGGCCAGCTTGCGCAGGTATTGGGGGGTGACGCCCACGAGCCGGGCGGCCTCGGCGATGGGCACCAACTCCTGGGGCGGGCCGGTGGCGCTGATCTGGGCGGGGCTGGTGCCGGCCCCCAGCGCGTCTTCGCAGCGGCCCAGTTCGTCCTCGGTCACCCACGCCTGGCCCTGGGCGTCGATCACCGGGACGAGGTAGGAGCCCTCGGGCTGGGCGCGGACCGCCAGACCGAACAGCCGCGCCATCGCCAGCATCGTCCCGACCTCGATCATCCGGGCGGCCTGCTTCTCCGGAAGCCCCAGGACAGCAGCCGCGTCCCGGGCGCCGTAGAGGGCTTCACCGTGCGGGCCGTGGCGGGTTTCGGTGCCCACGCCGAGCCGGGGCCGCCGCCCGGCCGACCCCTGCGCCGAGATGAGCCGCCGACCACTGTGAGGGTCCCGGCCGGCCAGGACCTGACCGAAATCGTCGGCCCTCACCTGACCGCGCAGGCCCAGCGCCTCGGCGCCACAGCCAAACCAGCGGCCTGCCTCGCCGCTGTCGGCGTAGTACCGCACCGCCCCCGGCCCGTCGCCCGGCTGCTCCCCGTTCCCCGCCGCCGCAGACGCCGGCGGTCCAGCGGCGTCGAGGGAGGACAGGGTCTGCTGAGCCTGGTTCGGTAGCAGGTAGCGGACGACGCTGCCGGCGATCCCACGGACGCTGCGGCCCACCCCACCCAGCGGCGTGACCGTGAACCTCACCGCGTCCCCCGAACCCGGGCAGGTTTCCCCAAGGGAAACCTGCAAAGGTCTGTCGGCCGGGTCGGCCCGTCGGGCACCGCGATTCGGGCCGTCGAGGGGGTGTCGGGGGACGGGCCGGTGGCGGGCGCGGGGACCGGGGGGACGGGCGGTTGGGTCATCGGGCGAGGCCCCGTGCGGCGGCGCCGCGGGCGCGTGCGGCGCGGTCGCGCTCGAGGTGGTCGAGCCGGGCGGTGATCCGTTCGGCGGGGTCAGCGGCGGCGCCGGTGAGGGCGGGGACGACCCGATCGAGGTGGGCGGCGAGCAGCCGATTGTGGGCCTGGCGGGTCAGCGGCGTGACCCGGCGTAGCTGGAGGGCGCTGAGCGGCGCCACCCGGGTGTGCACGCCGAGGCCGTCGCTGGTCACCCGGGCCATGCCGAACTGGAGGAGCCGCCCAATGGTGCGCCGGGTGACCGGCGGGCCCAGGCCGAGCGAGCGGCCGAACTCGATGGCATCAACCGTGGCCGGCTGGCCCTGGTGCTGCCAGAGCGCCGCTATTCGCCGGAGCATGAGCGTGGCCGAGGGGCCGAGCTGGCTGACCCAGACCTGCTCGACGTAGGCGGCGTCGAGGGGGAAGCCCACCTGGCGCACCTTGGCGTTGGGGTGGGGGACCGAATGGATCCTGAGCTCCGGCCGGTCGGGGAGGTTGGCTAGAGGGCCTCGCTGGTCGGGCTGCATGCCCCCTCTAGGCCCCTCGCGACCCCGAAATCTCACATCTTTGCCCCGACGAGTGTTCCCGGGGGACGGGGAGCGGCGGCCGGGGGACAGGGGACGACGGCCACGGGCAGGGTCGGGGGACGGGGGGACGGTGTGGCGGGCGGCGCCTGGTGGGTCCGGGTTGGTGAGGGGACGTCGTGCGGGCGGCCGCGGGTGCCGGGCCCGGTCCGGGGGATGGTCCGCCAGGATTTTTTTCGTCGGGGGACATTTGGGGGACGTGCGACAGCACGTCGCGCAGAACGGCGTTTCGGACACTCCCCGTGACCCGTGGGAGGCACGAGGAGGATCCGGCGATGTCGTATGTATTGGCCAACCTGGACAGCGAGTGGCGTCACGTTGCCCGCTGTGGGGCGGGCCGGCGGGCGCTGCAGCGCTGGGCTGCCGTCCACCCCGCGCTCAGGGGTGCGCGCGACCCGGGCGAGCTGCTCGAGCGGCGCCGGGCGTCGGCGGCGGGGCCGGCGATCTTGGCGGCCCTGGCGCAGCTGGCCCCGGGCGACGAGCTCGCGGCCCGCACCCTGCTGCAGGCGCTGCTGCCCGGGCTGGTGCGCCTAGCGCGTACCACGGCGGGCGATGACCCCGACGCGATCGACGAGGTGGTGTCGTTGGCGTGGGAACGGATCCGCACCTACCCGCCGGACCGCCCGGGCCCGGTGGCAGCCAACGTGGTGTTGGATGTCCGCAAGCGCTACCGCCGGTACCGGCGCCGCACCGCCATCCGCTCGCTCGACCCGGCCGCGGTCCCCGCGACAACTCGCTGGCATGGGCGTCCAGCCGAGGACGAGGCCCTGGACCGCCTGGCCATGAACGACTGGCTGGCGCGCCAGCGGGCGCTGGTCGGCGAGCGCTGCTACCGGGCGGTGGTGCGCACCGGGGTATGGGGCCTGTCGCTGGCCGAACATGCCGCCGAGGAGGACACCACGGTGTCCATCATCTACCAGCGGCGCTGGCGGGCGATGCAACGGATGCGTCCGCTGCCCCTGGCGGGGTGACACCGGACCTGAGCCGCGAACATGCGAGCGAGCGCCGGGCCGGCGTCTGCTCGTCGACCGCCTGCGGCACCGGGGCTCGGAGCGCTGGTACCGCCGAGGCCTGCTGGCCGGGCCCTCCGATGGGGCCCCAGCGGTGGCCCGCTCAGGAGCGCACAGGTCAGCCGCCGCCGCTGACAGGACGGGAACGGGGGTCAGAGGCCGGGGACCTCAACCGGCCGGCGGTGGCCGCCGGCGGTTGGCGGGGGCTGGGGGAGCGCAGTGCCGGTGGCGGTGTGCAGGGGTAGGAGGCCGAGTCGGGCGGTGGCGTGTTGGACGCGGCCGGCGAGCTCGAGGGGCCAGTCCTGGGCGGCGACGAGGTGGTCGTTGAGATCGCCACTGCCGAGCAGCATGACGCCCGGACGGCGGTCCTGAGCGTTGAGGAGCCGTACAAGGCGCTCGGCGCCGGCCCGGCCGGCGGGGTCGGGGTCGAACGCGACGACGAGTTGGTCGCGTTGGCGGGTGAGTGTTGCGGCGGCGACGGGATCGGCGTAGTTGGCGCTGAGCACCGCAGCGGCGCCGTAGCCGCCCGCGGCGGCGGACAGGCCGTCGATGATGCCTTCGGTGACGATCAGGTCGCGGCGCGCGAAGGGGATGTCGAAGCTGCGGGCTGCCTGAATCAGGCCAACGCGGGGGTTGGCTGCGAGGTCGGCTCTGGTGTGGAGGTACTTGGGGCCGCCGACCCACCCCAGGGGTCGCAGCTGGGCGTAGCAGGCTTGGCCGTCGACGAGAACCGGTAACACGACCGCTCGCCGCACCCGAGGTACACCGGCGTCGATGCCGGCGCCGGCCCAGCCCAGGACCCAGGCACCGTCTTCGCCACGGATTGGGCGGGGCTGGCGATGCGTGCCGAGGTCAGCCCCGATGCGGTTGGCGCGGAGCACGTCGTCGGGCAGGCCGCGGGCGCGGGTGAGCCACGCGCGGATCGGCGCCGCTTCGGGTTCCCACAGCGCGGCGGCGCACTGGGCGACGTAGGCCTCGAGCACCGGCACCGGTTGGGGCGCGTCAGCTGCCGGCGGCACTGGCGGCCGGCCGGGCCGGCGACGGCCGGCGGGGGAGGCGCCCGTGAGCTCGTTGGCGGGCAGCCCGCTGCGCTGAGCGAGGTCCTCGAGGGCGGCGCGCACGTCCACGCCCCGTACCTGCATCACCAGGTCGAGGGCGGTGCCGTGGTTGCCGCAGCCGTGGCAGTGCCAGCGCTGGTCACCGTTGCGGGCGGCGAACACGGTGACCGGCGGTGTGCGCCCGGTCTGCGGGTGCTCGGGGTTGGGGCACGGCCAGCTCGGCGCCTGCTCGGTGCCGGCATAGGGGCCGAGGAGCTCGTCCGCCAGGGACGCCAGGTCGACCGCGGCGACGATGGCGTCGCGGTTGAACCCGATCGGCGGCGCGGGTGAGCCCACACCCCCCTAGGCCCCTCGGCACCCCCGAATCTCACATTTTGGGTCCGGCGAGCCCGCTGGTTCCGACGGTGGCTGGGCTCCGACCGCCAACGAAGTCACCGGGTATCACCTTTCGGTCGCGATGCGTCTTGTGGGTGACCAGTTCCGTACACGACAGGAGGAGCTGATGGCCACGCGACGGATGATCGAGTTCGAGACCACACCGATGAAGGCGCCGAAGAGGTAAGCGAAGCCCTCACCGCGGCGTTCGAAGCGCTGCACAAGGGACGCCCGACGGCGTCCGCCTCGCCAATGGGCGCGCCACCGACGCTCGTCGATTCGTCGCCTTCATCCAGCTGGACGACGAGCACGTCAACGCCCTGTTCAGCCTCGCCGCCACCGCGCGACTGCCCGAAGTCATCGGCGCCCACGTCGACGGTGGGTACCCCCGCCCGGTGGTGGTGGAACCGGTCGGCATCAGTTACGGGTTCGACCGGTGACGGCGAAAACGCTGCGCCAGGATCAGCCCCATGTCGGTGCACCGCGATACGGCGGCGATGTTCGAACGGGAACGACCACGCCTGCTCGCGGTGGCGTTCCGGATCCTGGGATCCCACGCCGGCGCCGACGACATTGTCCAAAACGCATCGGTCGGAAGCCACCGGTTCACCGCGCGCCCGCGGCCACAGGTGCCGCCCGCAGGTCGTGAGGGACTGCGGGCCGGCCGAGCTGGCGTGGTCGAGGATCTCGTCGACCGTCCACTGGTCATTGGCATGGGTGCCGTACTTGCTGCCTGCACGGGTCGAGGAGAAGACCACCCGCATCAAACGCTTCCGAGACCGCAAGGGCAACGTCTTCGAGATGCGGTTCGAGTCGGTGCTCTCGCCGACCTCGCACGACCAGAGGCTGATTCTCTACACCGACACGTCGCCCGACAACGGCAAGTAGCGCCAGCCGCCGGGCGGCGTCCGGTCGGTGCGATGGGGATCCGGTCACCGGGCTGGCGACCAATCCGCCGTACCCTCGGCACCGTGGCAACGCCTGGACGACCGGAGCTGGCGGCCCTGGGCCTGGCGCCCGGCGAGCGTGTTCGCTGGCGCGACCGGCGGGGCGGGCGATGGCGCGAGGGCACGGTCGTCGAGCGCGAACGTGACGGCAGCGTCGGTGTGCGTGATGGCAAGGGCGCCAGCCGGTCGCTGACCGTTGACCGGCTCGAGGTGTGCACGCGTGGTCCCCGTGGTGCCAGGACCTGGGAGCCGCTGACCGCCCGAGCCGCCCGCACCGAGCAGCTCGCCCTGTTTGCCGCGACCCCCGCCCTGGACGAGGACCGGCGGCGCTGGTCCCGATCGGCGACGCATCCGACCTGGCACAAAACGCGTAGCGAGACCGGCCGCCTGACCGCCGGTAAGCCACCAATCCCGGAGGCCAGCGGTACCGTGCTCGTTGCCCGATCTCTACTGCCGAAGTCGCGAATCTGGGGGCGCGGCAGCACCATCCACCCGCAAAGCAGCCCGAGCAACTTCGAGGTAGGCCTCGCGGGCTGATCGAGACCGCATCACAGCGTCATAGGCAACATCGGCCATGGCGAAGGACTCGACTAGGCCTAGTGCGTCGAGCAGTGAGTCGATGAGCTCTTGGGCACGCGCACCTTCATCCGGTGTGCCTGTTAGCTCCACCTCGGCAGCGGTCACCTCTAGCGAGTCAAGAGCCTTTAGCGCATCTTCGGCCGCTTCCACGAGGATCGCCCGTGTCACATCGTCGAGTATGGGGGGAAGCCCAGCTGTCGATGTCAGCAGGACCGAGGTGTAGCCCGGAAGCCTCTCGGCGCGCTCCTCTCGATCGAGCTGTGCACATGCGGAAAAGAGCTCCCGTTCCAACTTCAGAGCACCCGCGATGAGTTCGGCGCTGACACGGCGACGATCCGAGAGCCAACGTGTTTTGTCCTCGACCACACGGCGTTGCGTCTCAGCCCGTGTCGCTAGGACCTGAGTCAGGAGGGCAGCACCGAGGGTGCCAGTCACCCCTGCGATCGCCAGCACTACTTCCACGGACATCCAGGATCGCGCCCTGACACCGTTGCGGGCTGGTGGCTGTGCCGGAACGCCGGGTAGGTGCCCGAGTGGGCGAGCCGAGGGCCGCCAGAACGATGCTGGGGTGAAATGCGTGAGTTGTCTGCGGGTGTAGGGGCGCGCTGGGGTGTCGGGGCAGAGCCCCGATCCTGCGTTGGACCGTGGGTGGGGTTAGCTGGCGGTTTGGAGGGTGACCGTGTAGCCGAGGGCTTGGAGTTGGTGGACGAGCCGGCGGCGTTGACGGTCGGGGTCGATGCGGGATCGGAAGTAGTCCTCGCCGAGGTCGTGGTAGCGCTCGCCGGTGGTGAGGATGTGCCAGATGGTGACGAGGAGGCTGTGGGCGACGGCCACGGCGGCTTTGTTGGGGCCGCGACGTCGGGCGATCTGGCGGTATTGGGCCCTGAAGTAGCTGTCCTTGGTGCGTGCCGCTGCCCGGGCGGCTTCGACCAGGGTGGTGACGAGCCAACGGTTGCCGGGCGGGGTGCCGCCGTGGCGGCGCCGACCGGCGGACTCGTGGTTGGCGGGGCACACACCGGCCCAGGATGCGAGCCGCGCGGCGCTGGGGAAGCGGGTCATGTCGGCTCCGGTTTCGGCCACGATGACCTCGATGCTGCGCTGCCCGAGCCCAGGGATGTCGCCGAGCAGGTCAACCACAGCCTGGTGGGGCCGCAGCCGGGCGGCGATCTCGGTGTCCAGCGCGGTGATGCTGGCGGTGAGGAAGTCAATGTGGTCCAGGATCTGGCGGGCGGCGACGGCGTGGTGGGCATTGAAGTTCCCGGCGAGCGCCTGGGCGAGAGCATCGATCTTGGATCTCATCTTGCCTTTGGCCAGCCCAGCGAGCATCTCGGGGTCGCGGTGTCCGTCGATGAGTGCTTCGAGCATCGCTCGCACCGACTGGGTCTTGACGCTGGACGCCACCGACGACACCTTGATGCTGGCGTCCTGGAGCAGTTTCTCGAGGCGTTCGAACTCCCGGATGCGAGCCTCGATCTGGGTGCGGCGGTAGCGGGTCAGTTCGCGCAGCTGACGGATCTCGGGCGGCGGCACGAAGCTGCGCCGCACCATCCCATGGGCCACCACATCGGCGAGCCATTCGGCGTCGGACATGTCGGTCTTGCGGCCGGGCACGTTCTTGACATGCTGCGCGTTGCACAGCCACAGCTCGAATCGGTCCTCCAAGCCGTAATAGATGGGCTTCCAGTAGACCCCGGTCGCTTCCATCGACACGACCGTGACTGCCCAGCCCGTCAGCCAGTCGCCCAGCTGCGCCACGCCCGCGGTCGTGGTCGGGAACCGATGCTTGTGCACCTCGGGTTGTCCGCGGCCAGGTAGCCGCACACAAGCCGCCACCGTGTCACGGTGCACGTCCAGGCCCGCGACTCGTTCATGCAACACCTCCACTGTGGGTCTCCTCTCAGCGGCCACATCACGTGGGCCCGTCGAGGAGGGACCTGGCACAGCTGAAGCTGGGGTTCGTGCTCAAGGCGACAATCTCAGGTCCCACAGGCCCCAGCAGCCAGACTCCTATACGGGCTGACCGGCACCAATGCGTCAACGGCGACCACGCTCGACGGGACCACCCAGCATTTCATCTCCCCAGGCGGCCGCCCCGGCCATGGAGACTCCTATGTGTTGTCAAGGGTCAACGCCGGGGTGCTGACACACCAGTGATGGGCCACGTGAGGGCACGCTCTTATCAGGTCATGCGGTCCGGCGCGGGTGGCGGTGACGGGACGGCAGGTCGATCGAAGGACATCCCCGCGGTGGGGTGTCAGGGCAATCTTGGGCCAGTCCCGTCACCGTGACCCGGTGGCGGCTCCGTGCTCAGGTGGGGAGCCGCGGGAAGATCTCGCGTGCGACGTAGCGCTTGAGGGCGCGGATGATCTCGGGTTTGGTGCGACCCTCGGCGAGTCGGCGTTGCATGTAGACGACGGTGCGGGGGTCGCCTTGGCCAAGTCGGGTGAGGACGATGCGCCACAAGGCGTGGTTCGCCTGGCGGT
>DASQUY010000247.1:0-3899 GCA_035641055.1 Acidimicrobiales bacterium
TTCTCGTGCTCGGGGGGAGGCGGTACGAGGAGGCCACGCCGGTCGCGACCGCCGCCGTCGAGGCGGCGCGTCGGGCGGGCAGCCGCAAGGAGGAGGCGCACGCCCGCAACTTCCTCGGGAGCTGTCTCGTGATGACGAGCACCGATCCGGAGGCGGCCATCCACGAGTCCGAATTGGCGCTCGCCATCAGCCGGGAGCTCGGCGACGTCGGTGAGGTCGTGCTGGCGTCCTCCAACCTCGCCGACAGCCTGAACAGGCTGGGTCAGCACGAACGGGCCGCCGCAGTCGGCCTCGAGGGCGCCGAGGTGGGGAATGCAGTCGCGGGCCCTGCGCAGCGAGGTGGGGTTGAGCCTGGTCAACGCCGCCGAAGGCCTGTTCCTCGGCGGCCGCTGGGCCGAGTGCGAGCAAGTGCTCGAACGAGCACGCCACCACCGGGCCGGCCGGTTCGTGGATGCCTCGGCGCTTGCGCTCACGGCCCTGCTCCAGGCCTCCCGCGGAACCGACGGTGCCGAGGAGGCGGCCACCGCGGCCGCCGAGGCGAGCGGTGACGACACCGCGGCTGGGGTCCTGGCGTGCGCCGCGCAAGCGCAGGTGGCCCTGAACAAGGCCGACCTCGATGGCACTCGCCGCGCCATGCTCGAGGGGCTCGACGCGCTGGCCGGCTCGCCGCATGAGGACGAGGTCGTCTCGGCGGTGGCGCTTGCCCACCCGGGGCTGCGAATCGAGGCCGACCGGGCGCGGCTGGCCCGTGCTCGAGGCGATCGCGCCGCGGAACGGGCCGCCATCGAGGCCGCCCGCGCCCTGGCGGCGCGCACGCTCGACCTGCGGACCCGCTCCGCTGCCGCAGCCGTGCGACAAGATGTGGCGCGAGCCCATCGCGCGCTCTGCGAGGCAGAGCTGGCCCGGGCCGAGGGCCGGTCCGATCCGGACCTGTGGCGCCGCGCCGCGGACGCCAGTGCCGCCGACAGCGGACCGCACCTGGCGGCGTATGCCCGCTGGCGGGAGGCCGAGGCCGTGCTGGCCTCTCGTGGCGGACGCGCCCGCGCCGCCGACGCCCTGGCGGCCGGTCATGCCGTCGCCCGAGACCTGGGCGCCGTGCCGCTCTGCCGCGACATCGAGGCCCTGGCGCGCCGGGCCCGCATCGAGCTGCGCGACGAGCCGTCACCGGCCGCGCCGCCAGCCGCCCCGGAGTCGGAGCTCGCCACGGTGGGGCTGACCTCCCGCGAGGTGGAGGTGCTCCGGCTGCTGGCCGCCGGCTACACGAACCCCCAGATCGGCGAGGCCCTCTACATCAGCCGCAAGACCGCCAGCCACCACGTGTCGAGCATCCTCGCCAAGCTGGGCGTGACGACGCGGGTCGAGGCCGCCGGCGTCGCCCAGCGCCTCGGTCTGGTGTCGGACACCGCCGCGCCGAAATGGGTCACTTCGCCACCCCGCGATGGGCCACCTGCCCGAGGGCGGCAGCGCGGCCGCGTCTTACGTTCGCCCCACGGTCCATCGACCAGGAGGCGACGACATGCGGCGGATCACCAAGCGGGGCGGGCTGTGGCTGGCTTCGGCGACTCTTGCCGGAGGAGCGCTGCTCGCATGCAGCGACGACCCGACAACGGCCACGAGTACAGGGGTCGCAGAGCCCGTAGACGCAGCGCCGAGCCCCGAGCAGGGCGGCGGGTGCTCCGACCGAGGATCGTCCGACGACATCCTGCCCGGTTCGCGGCGGGTGCCCAGGTGCTGAGCGTTCGGCTGACCCGGTCTCGTGCATGTGCCGCGGCACGGCACACCCCGTCACGCCTTACGGATATAGGGCGGAAGGAGCGGACATGAAACGCAAGAAGACAATCTTGGCGGGCCTGATCGCCGGCGTGGCTCTGCTGGCCTCGGCGACGATCGGCGGTGCGGCGAGCCCGTGGGAACAGCAGGACGTCTTCGGTCAGGGGATGGGCGGTCCGACGGTGGCCCCGGGCGGAGCGAAGATCCTCCGCACCGCCACGGGAGTGAGCGCATCGCTGTCGATGCCGACCCCGGTGCCCGACAGCTACACCTACCCGCAGGGCGATACCGCCAGCGGCGTCCCCGGTCACCCCGAGGCGTTCAGCCTGTGGGTGTTCGTCTTCTTCAATCCGGAGGAGTGCGTCGGGGACTGCGATGGCACTGACCTGCAGACCAACCCCGATGTCGTGGCGGGGGCCTTCAACGGGGCCGGCCACGTCGTGGGCGGGCCCAACCTCACCCTGACCGGGCACGTCAACCACGGGACCCCCACCTTCGGCGGGCCCATGGCCGAAACCCTCGGTCAGGCCCTGGGCCAGGGGTTCGACCTCGCCGACGCCGAGATCCACCTGGCGGTGGCGCCGCACGGCGCGCTGGATCCCGAGCTCCTGCCCGCGGAGATCAAGACCCCGGTGGGTAACCCGGACTTCTGGTGGATGGCGCTCTTCAAGTGACAAGCCGGCTGGAGCCGAACGCTTGCGGGCGAGCGTTCGGCTCCGGGCGTGCATCGGCCTAGCTGCTCGCAGACTCTTCGTCGTCGACGGCCATCACCCCGTACAACACCGACAGCGTGGTCTCGAGGATCTCCTCGCTGACCGAGGACGGATCGAGCAGGCGATGGATCGCCAGGCCGTCGAAGACGGCCATTGCGATCTCGGCGAGGTGGCCCGTCGGGTACCTCGCGGACCCGCCCTGGATCGCGTGGTCGTGCTCGACGAGCTCCTGCACGAGCGCCCGCCACCGCTCCATGCTGGCCGCCAGCTTCGCCCGGGCCTCGGGGTTCCGGCGGGCGTACAGGACGAATTCCAGGTAGAGCGGTTCCAGCGCGTCATCCCAGACGAACGTCGGCGTCCGCAGCAGCTGGCTTATCCGTGGCAGCAGCTCGCCCGCCTCGTGGGGGCTGGTCTCGAGGACCTCGTCCACGAGGGCGAACTGGCGCTCAGCCCTGTCGGCGACGAGGGCCAGGAACAGGTCGTCCTTGCTCTTGAAATTCGAGTAGACGGCGCCCTTCGTGAAGCCGGCGGTGGCGGCGATCTCGTCGAGCGTGGCGGCGTGGAAGCCGGCACGGGCAAAGACGATCGCCGCCGCGTCCAGGAGGTGCTGGCGGGTCATCTCCCGCCGCCGTTCGGGTGTCAGCGGCTCGAACGTCACACGCGAACTCCTTGCCATACTGTCCGCCACGTTAGATACTGACAAGTATGTCGTCTACGCGTGGGGATCCAACAAATGGAAGAGTACCCCCCGAGGCGGCGGAGGCTCTCGCCTGGCTCGTCCGGCGCGCCCGGTGGGAACGGCGCCTGGCGGAACTGCATCGCCGACACGGGCCGGCCACTGCCGGCGCCCGACCCCGTGCCCGGTTGCACGTCGACACGGCCGTGGCCCTCGAAGTCCAGGGCCTCGAGAGCCGCCTACGGCGGCGGACACCACCGTCCAGGAGTAGCGGAACGGCTGGACCGAGCGCCCGCGACCGTGCCTACGCCTACGAGGAGGTCCCCATCGCCTGACTGCCGTCATCCCCGGGCAGCTGGGGGTCGCCGCCAGCCGCCGAGCACCCGGTGGACGTCGTCGCGCACCCGCTCGCGCGCGTCGCGCCGCGGCACGCCCGACATCAGCAGATCGTCGTAGTCGGTGTCGCGGTGCCGCACCGAGGCGTGCACGGCGAGCTCGACGGCCTCGGGCTCGAGGGCCCGGCCGGCGGCGGTCCGCCCCACGCGACCGCTGCCCGGTGTGGCGGCGTGAAGGCCGATGGCCTCGGCACGCTCGGACGGGCACCCGGGAAACAGACGGCCGACCTCCTTGGCGAACGCCGCCTGGAGCTCGCGGTCGGCCCGCGACCGGCGCTCGGCCTCGCGTTGGCGGCGGGCCTGGCGAGCGGCCTCGTCGGCCAGGCACTCCTCCTCGGCCCGAGC
>DASQUY010000248.1:0-2121 GCA_035641055.1 Acidimicrobiales bacterium
CGCGGCCGAGGTGTACGCCCAGGCCGGGATCGCCGACCCGCGGGCCGACGTCGACGTGGCCGAGGTGTACGTGCCGTTCTCGTGGTACGAGCCGATGTGGCTGGAGAACCTCGGCTTCGCCCAGGTGGGTGAGGGCTGGAAGCTGGTCGAGGACGGTGCGACGCAGATGGACGGCGACATCCCCTGGAACCCGTCGGGCGGCGTGCTCTCCTCGAACCCGATCGGCGCGTCGGGCATGATCCGCTTCGCCGAGGCGGCCATGCAGGTGCGGGGCCAGGCCGGCGGGCACCAGATCGAGGGGGCCCGGGTGGCCCTGGGTCACGCGTACGGCGGCGGCTCGCAGTTCTTCGGCATGTGGGCGGTCGGCGCCGACAAGCCCTGAGGCCCTGGGAGGAGATCGTGGGACGGCTCGACGGGAAGGTGGCGGTCATCAGCGGGGGAGCCCGGGGCCAGGGGGCGGCCGAGGCGCGGCTGTTCGCGGCCGAGGGGGCGCGGGTCGTGGTCGGCGACGTGCTCGATGACGAGGGCCGGGCGGTCGCCGCCGAGCTCGGACCCGAGGCCGCCTATGCGCCACTCGACGTGACGGACGAGGCGGGGTGGGCGGCGGTCGTGGAGCTGGCGGAGGAGCGGTTCGGCCCGGTCGACGTGCTGGTGAACAACGCCGGCATCCTCCAGTTCCAGGCGCTCCACAAGATGGACCTGGCAGACTTCGAGCGCATCCTCCGCGTCAACCTCACGGGTGTGTTCCTGGGCATGAAGGCGGTCGTGCCGTCGATGGTCCGGGCGGGCGGCGGCTCGATCGTCAACATCTCGTCGACCGCCGGCCTGCAGGGTCTGCCCGGCCTGGGTGCCTACGTCGCCAGCAAGTGGGGCGTGCGGGGCCTGACCAAGACCGCGGCCATCGACCTCGGCCCGAAGGGGATCCGCGTGAACTCGGTGCACCCCGGGGGGATCGACACGCCCATGCTCGAGGGCACGGACCCCGAGGCCCCGTTCTACAAGCGGCTCCCGGTGGCCCGGATGGGCCGCCCCGAGGAGGCGGCGCGGGCCGTGCTGTTCCTCGCCAGCGACGAGTCGAGCTACACCACCGGCGCCGAGCTCACGGTCGACGGCGGGGCCACCGCCGGCGACTTGGGCCTGTTGAGCTGACTAGACGCGAGCTTGCGGTGGTTATCGCCCCCATAGGGTCGATAACCACCGCAAGTTGGCAGTTGTCACGGCAGGATCAGGTGGCTGTCGCCGAACTCGTGCCACCGGTAGCCCTCGGAGACGGCGGCGGCGTAGGACGCGTCGAGCAGCTCGGGGCCTGCGATCGCCTCGAGCATCGCCAGGTGCGACGACTCGGGCTCGTGCCAGCCCGTCAGCAGCCCGTCCACCACCCGCACGCCCCGCTCGGGGGTGACCACGAGCTCGGTCCAGCCGCCTCCCGGGTGGGACCGGCCGGCGCCATCGGCGGTCGACTCCAGGGCCCGCACGGCGGTGGTCCCCACCGCGATCACGCGCCGGCCGTCGGCGTGGGCGGCGTTGACGAGCGACGCCGTCGCCGCCGGCACCTCGTAACGCTCGGGGTACGGCGGCTCGCCGGCTTCCTGCGAGGAGACCCCGGTGTGGAGGAGCACCGGAGCGACGATGATGCCCCGCGTCACGAGCTCGGTGACGAGGGCCTCGGTGAAGGGCCGGGCGGCGCTCGGCATCTCCGCGGACCCGGGGTGTCGCGAGAACACCGACTGGTACGCCTCGAGGGGCCAGGCGCCCTGGATGTGGGCGTAGCGGATCGGCTGACCGTGCGCCGCCAGGTACGTCAACGTGTCGGTGGCGAGGTCGAGGCGGGCCAGCCACAGGCGGGTGACGCCGGTGCCGACGGGGTAGGGGCCAGCATCGTGGCCCGCCCGCCGCCGGCCAGCAGCAGGTGGCGGGGCGGGTCGCCGTCGTAGCGGACGGTGCCGACGCCGGTCGGCCGGCGAGGCTCGACCACCCAGAAGCCGCCGGGTTGCTCGGTGGACAGGTGCAACCGCAGCTCGCGGCCGTCACGCCCCATGGCGTCCAGCGCGGCAGGGATCACCGCGGAGGTGTTGACGACCAGGACGTCGCCCGGATCGAGCGCCTCGCCGATGGCCGCGA
>DASQUY010000249.1:0-8087 GCA_035641055.1 Acidimicrobiales bacterium
CGCCGCCGGTAGCCCGCCGGGAGCCGGTCGCCGGCGATCACCCCCAGGTCGCGCGGCGAGACGTCGAGCAGGTAGGCGCGGGCCGGCGGAAGGCGGTCGAGGGCCGTCACCCGCACACCGGTCTCGATCTCGCCACCGAGCGTCCGCAGGTACGAAGCGAGGGCGTCGGCGATGGCCTGCGACCCGCCCCGAGCGACGGGCCATCCCACCGCGTGGCCGGCGAGCGCCAGCATGAGCCCGGGCGCGGTCCCCAACGGTGTCCCCAGCGGGGCGATGGCGTGGGCGACGATGCCCGCCAGCAGCACCCGGGCCCGCTCCTCCCGGAACGCCCGGGCCGCCACCGTGAACGGCCAGAGCGCCCGGGCGCCGAACCGGGCCAGCAGCAGGGGGTGGCGCGGCGGGCGCATGGCCATCGGCCGGAAGACCTCGTCCGCCAGGTCCGGCCACCGGCCGACGAACGGGCCGACCAGCCGCCGCCAGGCCCCGCCGTCCCGGCCCAGCGAGGCCGCGGTCTCGTCGACCGACCGGGCGAGCACGGCGGCGGACCCGTCGGGGAGGGGATGGGCGAGCGGGAGGTCGGGGTGGATCCAGGCCAGCCCGTGGTCGGCCAGCGGCAGGGCCGCCAGCGCCGGCGATCCGATCCCGAAGGGGTGCACGGCCGAGCACACGTCGTGGCGGAACCCCGGCACCGTCAGCTCCTCGGTGCGGGCGCCGCCCCCGACCCGGTCGGCGGCCTCGACGACCCGGACCCGCAGTCCGGCCTGCGCCAGCGTCACGGCGGCCGTGAGCCCGTTGGGTCCGGCTCCCACGATGACGGCGTCGAGCATGCGCTACGTCGGCGGCGGGTCCCGGAAGGTGAACCTGCCCACGGCCACGGGGTAGCCCGCGTCCTCGAGGGCGGCCACCACCCGGTGCACGTGCTCGTTGTCGAGCGTCTCGACGGTCACCTCGATCTCGGCCGACTTGGCGGACACGTCGACGAACATGCGCTGGTGCAGGATCTCGACGATGTTGGCGCCGACCCGTCCCAGGATCGTGGCGACGTCGCCCATGCTGCCGGGCACGTCCGGCACCTCGACGTGCAGCCGGGTCAGCCGGCCGTTGCGGATGAGGCCCCGCATGATGACCGACGCCAGCAGCCGGGGGTCGACGTTCCCGCCGCTGATGACCGTGCCCACCCTGCGGCCCGCGAACCGCTCGGGGTGCTCGATCAGTGCGGCGATGCCCGCGGCGCCCGCGCCCTCCGCCACGACCTTCTCGATCTCGAGGAGGAGGTTCATGCCCTGCTCGATGTGGTCCTCGGTGACCGTCACGACGTCGTCGACCAGCGCCTCGATGATCCGGCAGGTGATCTCGCCGGGCCGGGGAGCGGCGATGCCTTCGGCGATGGTGGCGCCCCCGCACGGCCGCTCGACGTGGTGCACGCGGGCGGCCACCGCCGGGTAGCGCTCGGTCTGGACACCGATCAGCTCGATGTCCGGCGACAGCCGCTTGGCGGCGACGGCCATGCCCGCCAGCAGCCCGCCCCCACCGACCGGCACGACCAACACGTCGAGCTCGGGGTGGTCCTCCAGCATCTCGAGCGCGCAGGTGCCCTGCCCGGCGATGACGGCGGGGTCGTCGTAGGGGTGGACGTAGGTGCGGCCCTCGTCCCCGGCCAGCCGCAGGGCCTCGTCCTCGGCCTCCTCCAGCCCGTCGCCCCGCAGGACCACCGTCGCCCCCAGCTCGCGGGTGCGCTGCACCTTCACGAACGGCGTGTTGGAGGGCATGACGATGGTGGCGTCGATGCCCAGCCGGCCGGCGTGGTAGGCGACGGCCTGGGCGTGGTTCCCGGCAGACATGGCGACCACGCCCTTGGCCCGCTCGCCGTCCGAGAGCTGGAGCAACTTGTTGAGGGCGCCCCGCTCCTTGAACGAGGCGATGAACTGCAGGTTCTCGAACTTCACCACCGCGTGGCACCCCAGCACCTCGGAGAGGGTGCGGGAGTGGGCGCTCGGGGTGCGCTCGATCGCGCCGGCTTGACGCTCGGCGGCGGCAATGACGTCGTCGGCGGTGACCGGCAGGTCGTCGGATCCCGCCGCCGCGCCCGTCCCGGCCGCACCCGTTCCGGCCGTCACGTCGCCGCCCGCAACGTGCGCTGGCTCACGGTCATCTCGTCCAACACCTCCGTCCGAGGCTCGACCCCGAGGCCGGCCCCGCTGGGCACGATCATGGTGCCACCCCGGGACTCGAAGGGCGGCGTGAGGTCGGTGGCGTAGTAGCGCGCCGACGGCCCCAGGTCGGGGGGCAGGTTGCAGCCGGGGAGGGCGGCGACGGCCAGGTTGAGGGCCCGGCCGATGCCGGTCTCGAGCATGCCGCCGCACCGTAGCGACACGGCGGCGTCACGGCACCGCTGGTGCACCCGGCGGGCCTCGACCAGCCCGCCCACCCGCCCGACCTTGAGGCTCAGCGCCCCGCAGGCTCCCAACGCCAGGGCGGTGTCGAGCTGTGCCACCGACCCGATCGACTCGTCAAGGCACACGGGCACGTCGATCTGGCGGGCGAGGCGGGCGTGCCCGACCAGGTCGTCGGGGGCGAACGGCTGCTCGATGGCGACCAGACCCAGGTCGGGCCCCGCGAGCCGCCCCAGCGTCGCCATGTGCTCGGGGTCGTCGCTGCGGAAGCTGCCGTTGGCGTCCACGAGCAGGGCGACCTCGTCGCCGACATCCCGGCGCACGGCCCGCACCGGCTCGATGTCCCACCCCGGGCTGACCTTGAGCTTGAACGCCCGGTGCCCCCGGTCGCGCCAGCGCGCCACCGCGTCCAGCAGCGCGTCGATGCGGCCCGTCACGCCCAGGGCGATGCCGGTGGGCACCACCGGTCGGGTGGCGCCGAGGAAGTCCGCCACCGAGCGCCCCTCCGCTCGCAGGCCGGCGTCGAGGGCGGCGCACTCCAGCGCCGCCTTGGCCATCTGGTGGCCCCGCACCTCGCGCAGCGACCGCCCGCCCAGGAGCCGGGGGACCAGGTGATGCTCCAGGGCGTGGAGCGCGCCGGCGGTGTACTCGGGCCAGTAAGTCGGCTCGGGCTCGGCCACGCATTCGCCCCAGCCCCCCGGTCCCTCGGCGGCGATGGCTCGCACGATCACGACCTCGCGGCGGTGACGCGTGCCGCGGGCGGTGACGAAGGGCTCAGCCAAGGGTAGGCGCACGACCCGCAGCTCGATGGCCTCGAGCACGACCTGCATGGCCCCCATGATCGCCCCCCGGACCGAGCTTGCGGTGGGTCCGCTCTACGAACTTGCGGTGGCTTGGGGGCGCCATGGCACCCCTAACCACTGCACGTTCGGATGCTCGATAGCCTGTGGGGGCCATGGCGATCCCCACGACCACGGCCTCGCGGGCCCTCCCCAAGGCCAACGATCCCTGCTGGTGCGGCAGCGGCCGCAAGTTCAAGCGCTGCCACAAGGCGAGCACCGAGCACATCCGGCCCGGGCGGGTGAGCCCGCCCCGGCCCGTGCCCGACGAGATCGCCCGGCCCCCCTACGCCGACACCGGCGTGCCCGTCCGCCACCCCGGGCCCCACGTGCGGACCCCCGAGGTCATCGAGCGGATGCGGCGGGCCGGCAGGGCGGCCGCCGAGATCCTCCGGACCGTGGGCGCCGCCGTGGCGCCCGGCGTCACCACCGACGAGCTCGACGCCCTGTGCCACGAAGAGTGCATCCGGCGCGGCGGCTACCCGAGCCCGCTCAACTACGGCGCTTTCCCGAAGTCGCTGTGCACGTCCATCAACGAGGTCATCTGCCACGGCATCCCCGACGACCGGGCGCTCGTCGACGGCGACATCGTCAACCTCGACGTCACGATCTTCCTCGACGGCGTGCACGGCGACACCAACGCCACTTTCCCTGTGGGCACGATCGACGCCGCCTCGGCCGACCTCGTCCGGGTGACGCGGGAGTGCCTGGAGCGGGGGATTGCCGCCGTCCGTCCGGGGCGTCCGATCCGGGACATCGGCCGCGCCATCCAGTCCCACGCCGAGGGCCACGGCTACGGCGTCGTGCGAGCGTTCGTCGGCCATGGGATCGCCGAGCAGTTCCACACCGACCTGCAGGTGCCGCACTACGACGACCCGCGGGCGACCACGATCATCGAGCCGGGCATGACCTTCACCATCGAGCCCATGATCACGATGGGGTCGTGGCAGCACGAGATTTGGAGCGACGGCTGGACCGCCGTCACCGCCGACCGCCGCCGCACCGCCCAGTTCGAGCACACCCTGCTCGTCACCGACGACGGCGCCGGGATCCTCACCCTGCCGGACTGACCCTGGGCGCGAACTGGGTGCAGCTATGCGGTCATATACCGCACACCTGCACCCAGAACGGGTTTCATCGAGGGACGGCCGCCCGGAGGTCCGTCGCCAGGTCGCCCCGCCGCTCGATGGCGACGCCCTCGGCGAGCCCCAGCCACGCCGCCATCTCGCCGAGCTCGGCCGCCAGCTCGGCGGCGACGCGCTCGCGCTCGGTGCCGCCTAAGCCGTCCTCCGCCCACGCCGCCCGCACGCGCAGCACCCCGGCCCCGCGGTCGGCCTTGAGGTCCACCCGGCCGACCAGCGACTCGTCGAGCAGGAACGGCAGCACGTAGTAGCCGTGGGTCCGCTTGGCGGCGGGCGTGTAGATCTCGATGCGGTACTGGAAGCCCCACAGGCGCTCGGTGCGCCGCCGCTCCCAGATCAGCGAGTCGAACGGCGACAGCAGCGCCCGCGCCCGAAGCCGTCGCCGGGGGAGCCGGGCCTCGGGGTGCAGGTACGCCGGTTGGCCCCAGCCCTCCACCCGGACCGGCACCAGGGCGCCCCCGGCGACCAGGTCCTCGAGCAGCGGCGTCGCCTCGGGGATCCGCAGCCGGTAGTAGTCGGCGAGGTCGCGGGCGGTGCCGACACCGTGGGCCCGGGCGGCGACGAGCAACAGCTCGCGGTGGGCGTCGGCCTCGTCCGGTGTCGGCGCGGCCAGCACGTCGACCGGCAGCCAGCGCTCGGCCGGGAGGTAGGCGCGGGAGAAGCCGTTGCGGCGCACCGCGGTGATCTGACCCGTGTGGAAGAGGTGCTCGACCACCCGCTTGCCCTCGCCCCAGCCCCACCAGCTCTCCGTTCGGGCCGACGACCGGTGGACGTCGAGGTCGCCGATGACCACCGGCCCGCGGGCGGTCACCTCCGCCAGCGCCGCCGCCACCAGCTCCGGGTTGTCCCGCGCCACCTGGCGGACGCCGCCCCAGGCGTGCTCGCCCGCCATGCGCCAGCGCAGCAGCGGATGCCGGCCGACGGGGTGCAGCGACGCCTCGTGACCCCAGTACTCGAACACCTCGCGGCTGCCCCACAGCCAGCGGGTGAGCGCCTCCCGGTCGTAGCCGCCGAGCCGGGCGAAGAACACCAGCTCGTGGCTGCGGGTGAGGACGTTGACCGAGTCGAGCTGCACGGTGGCCAGCCGGTCGAGCACCCGGCGGAAGTGTCGGCGGTCGACCCGGCCCCGGGGCCGCGGCTCGGCGAGCCCCTGGGCGCCGAGCGCCACCCGCCGGGCGTCCCTGAGGCTCATCTCGACCGGTTCTGCGGGGGAGATCACGGGCGAGAAACCTATCCGGCTAGGTTGGTCGAACAGCCGCCCGTTTGCAGGGGAGTCATCGAGGAGGGACCGAACCGATGGGCTACCGCGTGGTCGTCGATTTCGACCTGTGTGAGAGCAACGCGAGGTGCATGGAGACGGCGCCGGAGGTCTTCGAGGTCCGCGACGACGACTTCCTCTACGTCCTGGACGAGACGCCACCGGACGAGCTCCGTCCCAAGGTCGAGGAGGCCGTGCGGCGCTGCCCCAAGGCCGCCATCTCCATCGCCGAAGAGTGAGCCCCGCGTAAGAGCATCAGCGGATAGGTCACGCCTGTCGCGGCTTGCATCTGCGTTGTTGCTGGGAGGCCTCGCTGTGGAGCTGTTGGCGAGGTGTAGATTCCGTACTGTTCCGTGCCACTCTCGCCCTATCCGCTCGGCCTCTAAGTGGCCGCCACCATCGTCGTGGTCGGCGGCTCGCTGGCCGGGCTGCGTGCGGCCGACGAGTTACGCAATCGGGGCTTCGACGGCGCCATCGTCGTCGTCGGCGACGAGGTCCACGCCCCCTACGACCGGCCGCCGTTGTCGAAGCAGGTGCTCGCCGGGCGCTGGGATCCTGACCGCTGCGCGCTCGAGGTCGGGACCGACGACGGTCTCGACGCCCTCGACCTCGACTGGCGGCTGGGCGCGGAGGCGAAGGGGCTGGACCTCGCTGCCGGTCAGGTGGTGCTCGCCGACGGCGAGCGGCTCGCCTTCGACGGCTTGGTGATCGCCACCGGCGCCACCCCCCGCCGGCTTCCGGGCACCGGTGACCTGGCCGGCGTCCACACGCTCCGCACCCTGGACGACTGCCTGGCCGTGCGCGCCGAGCTCGACGCCGGCGCCGGCCGGGTCGTGGTGGTGGGCGCGGGCTTCATCGGCGCCGAGGTGGCCGCCACCTGCCACAGCCGGGGCCACGACGTGACGCTCCTCGAGGCCCTCCCGGTGCCGCTGGGCCAGGCCCTCGGTGACGAGATGGGTGCCGTGCTGGCCGACCTGCACCGCGACCACGGCGTCGACGTGCGGCTCGGGACCGCGGTGGCGGGGCTGGACGGCACCGACGACGGGCGGGTCACCCGCGTCCGGCTGGCCGACGGCGGGGTCGTCGACGCCGACCTGGTGGTCGTGGGCATCGGCGTCGTCCCCAACACGGGCTGGCTGGAGGGCTCGGGGTTGACGCTCGACGACGGCGTCGTGTGCGACGCCACGACGCTGGCGGCGCCGGGGGTGGTGGCGGCGGGCGACGTGGCCCGCTGGCCCAGCTGGCGCTTCGGCACGCTGATGCGGGTCGAGCACTGGGACAACGCCATCGCCATGGGCGAGCACGCCGCCCGGCGCCTGTTGGCGTGGATCGAGGGCGGCGACGGCGGCGAGTCCGGCCAGCCGGAGGTCTACGACCCGGTGCCGTGGTTCTGGTCCGACCAGTACGACCGCAAGATCCAGCTGTCGGGGCTCTCGGCCGGGGCCGACGAGGTCCGGGTCGTCGACGGGTCCACGGCGGAGCGCCGCTTCGTCGCTCTGTACCGCCGAGGCGACCGCCTAGTGGGCGCCCTCGCCATGAACCGCCCGCGCCCGCTGCTCACCTACCAGCGGCTGATCGAGCGGGGCGCCACCTGGACCGAGGCGCTGGCCGAGTCCGCCTCGTCCGCCTGAGGTCCGAGGCAATAGCCTCTATTGCCTCGCCGACCCTGTTGCCCCCGCGGCCGAGCCGGCGGACCCGGCGGCGGGGGAAGCCGTCGATCCCCAGTGGATGGCGATGCCGTGGCGGCGCATGGACCGCTTGAAGTACAGGGTCGACAGGACGATGGCGGCGACGGTGAGCGTCCACGAACCCGTGGCCCGGGCCACGACGTAGGTGGCGACCGACTGGGTGACGAGCAGCCACAGGCTCAGCGCGGCGTTGGCGAGCTGCACGAACGCCCACAGCAGTGTGATCCGGGTGAAGAAGCGGCGCACCGGCGGCGAGCGCACGAAGCCGGCCGGGAGGGGGCAGAAGTCGCCGGCGAGCCGCTCGGCGATGGGGCGGCCGGCGGGGACCGAGAGCAGGAACAGCCCGGCGATCAGGACCGTCGTGAGCGTCGGTTGCAGGAAGTAGAAGAAGACGCTGCCGGAGATGGCCGCCACCAGCGTGCGGCCGGTGATGCCGACGGCGCCGAGCACCAGCAACCCGGGAACCGGCTGCCGCGTCACTAGCCGGCGGAGGATCGCCGTGTACGACCAGGCCAGGGCGCCGATCAGCCCGCCCCAGACCCCGGCCAGCCACAGGGCGGCGTAGAACACCACGAGCGGCGCCACCGTCGCCTCCAGGACGTGGGGCACGGCGTGACGGGCGAGGGCGCGCAAGCGCGGGATGTGAAGCGGCGGATGGTGCATGGTGATGAGACTCGTCCCGACCGGCCCTCAGCTAGTGAACCACGACGTTCCCACCGGTAGGGCGCAGCCGTGATGGTGGCCGGTCCGCCAGGCCGACGCAAGTC
>DASQUY010000250.1:0-4823 GCA_035641055.1 Acidimicrobiales bacterium
CGGCGCCGACCAGCACCGGGGCGACCGGCCCCCAGCAGCGGCAGGTCTGCCCGAACCCGTGCAGCAGCACCACCCGGGGCCCCCAGCCGTCGTGCTCGCCGTGGAGGCCCACTTCGCCAGCCAGCGCCATGCGAGCGATGCTTGCACCTCGTGGAACGACTCGCGGAACGAGACGTGCAGGCGACCTTCGCCGCCACCCTGGTCGACGAGTGGCTGCGCTGCGGCCTCCGCCACGCCGTCGTGTGCCCCGGCTCGCGCTCGACCCCGCTCGCCCTGGCGCTGGCCGACCGACAAGAGCTCACGGTGCACGTGCAGCACGACGAGCGCTCGGGCGCCTTCCTGGCGCTCGGGCTGGGCCTCGCCACCGGCCGGCCGGCCGTGGTGCTCACCACCAGCGGCACGGCCGCCGTCGAGCTGCACTCCGCCGTGGTCGAGGCCGACCTCGCCGCCGTCCCCCTACTGGTGTGCACGGCGGACCGCCCGCCCGAGCTCCGCGACGTCGGCGCCCCCCAGGCCATCGACCAGGTGCACCTGTTCGGCCGGGCCGTGCGCTGGTTCGGCGACCCGGGGGTGCCCGACGCCGCCTCGGCCCCGCGGTGGCGTCCCCTGGCGGGCCGCGCCTACGCCTCGACGCTCGGCGCCCGCCCGGGCCCGGTGCACCTCAACCTGCCGTTCCGGGAACCGCTGGTGGGCACGGCCCGGGTGTTGCCACCGGGGCGGGGCGACGGGCCGTGGGTGCGCACCGAGGCCCACCCCGCGTTTCGGGGACAGGAATGGTCGCCCCCGCGGCCATTCCTGTCCTCAGAACGGCGGCGGGGGGTGATCGTCGCCGGGGCGGCACCGGTGGATGGCGCCGCCGTCCACCGGCTCGCGGGGGCGTTGGGCTGGCCGGTGCTCGCGGAGCCCCGGTCGCCGGCCTGGTTGCCCGAGGACACGACCGTCCGGCATCTCGACGCCATCCTGCGCTCCGCGCGGGCGGCGGAGGAGCTGCGGCCCGAGGCGGTCGTCCGCCTCGGGCCCCCGGGCTCCTCGCGGGTCGTGAACGAGTGGCTGGCGTCCTCCGGCGCCGAGGAGGTGGTGCTCGGGGTGTCCGGATGGTCCGATCCGGCGGGCACGGCGGGGACGATGTTTTTTGGTGACGTAATCCGTCGGATATCGACGGATTACGTCACCAAACACGCGGAAGCGGCCGATCTGGAGTGGCTCGAGCGGTGGCGGGCGGCGTCGGCGGCGGCTGAGGCGACCGTCGACGCCACGCTGGCGGACATCCCCGGCGCCAACGAGCCGGCCGTCGCCCGGGACGTCGTGGCCGCCCTGCCCGACGGGGCGCGGCTCGTGGTGTCCTCGTCGATGCCGATCCGGGACGTCGAGCGCTACGCGACGCCCCGTGCGGGGCTCACGGTGCTGGCGAACCGGGGCGCCAACGGCATCGACGGGGTGGTGTCCACCGCCGTGGGCGTGGCCGCCGGATCGGGCGCCCCGACGGTCCTGCTCGCCGGCGACCTCGCGTTCCTCCACGACAGCAACGGGTTGCTGGGGGCGACAGGACGGGGGATCGACCTGACGTGCGTCGTGGTGGACAACGACGGCGGCGGCATCTTCTCGTTCCTGCCCCAGGCCCGGGCGCTGCCGGAGGACCGCTTCGAGCCGCTGTTCGGCACCCCCCACGGTCTGGACCTGGTGGCGCTGGCCTCGGCGTACGGCGTCGCAGCCCGGGCGATCGAGGCCGGAGAGGAGGTCGGCCCCGCGGCCGCGGCGGCCGCCGCCCCGGGGGGTGTCCACGTCCTGGTGGTGCGCACCGACCGCGAGGCGAACGTCACGATCCACCGTCGTGTCGACGAGGCGGTCGCCGCCGCCGTCGACCGCGCGCTGTAGCGCAGACGGGTGTCGTCGGGTCAGGGGCGGACGATGGCGGCGAGCAGCGCCTGCAGCTTGGCCCGGGTCTCCGCCAGCTCGGTCGGCGGGTCGCTGTCCGCCACGATGCCGTTCCCGGCCCACACGTGGGCCGCCGTGCCGTCGATCTCGGCGCAGCGCACGGACACGGCCCAGGCGCCGTTGCCGGTGGCGTCGACCCAGCCACAGGTCCCGGCGTAGCGGCGGCGGTCGAAGCCCTCGTTCTCGGCGATCCACGCCACCGCCTCGTCCCGCGGCCACCCGGCCACCGCCGGGGTCGGGTGCAGGGCCGCCGCCAGCTCGAGCACCGACGGCGCCGGTTGCGACAGTCGGCCCTCGACCAGCGTCGCCAGGTGCTGGACGTTGGCCACCGCCACGACCGACGGCTCGGCCTCGTAGTCGAGGTACGAGCACCACGGCAGCAGGGTGTCGTGGACCATGTCGATCGTGATCTGGTGCTCCTGACGGTCCTTGGTCGACGCCAGCAGCGACGCCGCCAGCCTCTGGTCGGTGGTGGGGTCGCCGCCGCGCGGCGCGGTCCCGGCCATCGGATGCGAGCGCACGATGTCGCCGGCCCGGGACACGAGCAGCTCGGGGCTGGCGGCCACGAAGCCGTCGACCGCCACGACGTGGCAGCCGGGGTAGGCCGACCGGAGCCGCCCGAGCACGGCCAGCCGGTCGAGGGGCCGGTCGGCCTCGACGTCGATCTGGCGGGCCAGTACCACCTTGGCGAACGCACCACCCGCCATCACCTTGGTGGCCCGCTCCACCAGGTCGCACCAGTCGTCGGGGTGTCGCTGGGCGGCGACCGTGAACCGGCGAACCGGCGGGAGCCGCTCGTCCGGTGCGGCGAGCGGGGGCGGAGGGCGATCGGTGCCGCCCTCCCTGCGATCGATCGTGGTCAGCCAGCGGGCGCCGTCCTCGGACCGGCCGGCGAGCACGGCGGGGACCACCAGCTCACTCGGCGCCGAAGCGGCGAACGGCAGCGCGCCGAACGCCACCGCGCCGCAGCCCGGCAGGCCGACCTGGTCGTCGACCTCGACCGGGGCCAGGGCTTGGGACACGCGGGTGGCCGCGCTCGCCGGGTCTCGGTCGCCACCCGGCCAGGGGATCCGGGCGGCACAGCCCCGGCCCGCCAGCCCGGCGCGCCCGCGCTCGAAGAGCACGCCGTCGCGGCCGGCGAACGCCAGCAGGTCGACGTCGGCGTCGAGCCGTCGGGTGCGGGCGACGAGGTGGTCGAGCCGCGCGCTCACGACGCCCTCGCTGCGCTGACGAGCTGGGCGACGCCGCCCGACAGCAGCCGCCTCTCGACGTCGACGAAGCCGGCGTCGGCGAGCATTCCGCGCAGCTCGCCGGGGGTGGGCAGGTACGCCACCGAGCGCGGCAGGTAGCGGTAGGCGACGGCATCGGACAGCAGCCCACCGATGACCGGGACCACCCGGCCGAAGTACACGCGATGGCCCCAGCGCAGGAGGCGGTTCGGCGGGGTCGCCACCTCGAGGAGGGCGATGCGGCCCCCGGGGCGCAGCACCCGGGCGAGCTCCCCGAAGAAGGGCTCCAGGCTGACCAGGTTGCGGAGGGCGAAACCGCAGGTGGCACCATCGGCGGAGCCCGCCCGCAGGGGCAGGCGCAGGGCGTCGCCCTGCAGCAGCGGGGCGTCGGTGCGGGCGGCTGCCAGCATCCCGAGCGACAGATCGACACCCACGGGCTCCAGGCCGGCGGCGGCGAGCTCACGGCACAGGTCGCCGGTCCCGCACGCCAGGTCCACCACGGTCGAGCCGGGCCGGAGCGCAAGGGAGCGAACCGCCCGTCGGCGCCAGCCCACGTCCATGCGAAACGTCATGACCCGGTTGACCAGGTCGTAGCGGGGGGCGATGGCGTCGAACATGCCCCGCACCGCCCGGACCTTGTCCTCGCCCTGGGGAAGGGTGTCGGGGACGGCCACGGATCGCATCCTACGGGCCGGCACCCTCTACGCTGCGTCCGTGGCCAGGCCGCACTTCCGCATCTTCGGCATTCCCATCCGGGTCGAGCCGTTCTTCGTCGTCGTCGCCTTCCTGTTCGGCATCCGGCTCGAGCCGCTGTGGGTGGTGTTCGCCTTCGCGGTGATCGTGTTCGTGTCGGTGCTGGTCCACGAGCTGGGCCACGCCGTGACCTACCGGATGCTTGGCCAACGCTCGGCGATCGTCCTGCACGGCTTCGGGGGGTTCACGGTGCCGACGGGAGGCGGTCGGCGGGTCCTCAGCCGGCCCAAGTCGATCGCCGTGAGCGTGTCGGGGGCCTTCGCCCAAGCCCTCCTGCTGGGGGTGCCGGCCCGGCTGCTGTTCGAGAGCGACTGGGGTCAGGACCAGCTCCTCGACTACGTGACCTCCGGCCGGGCATTCTTCAACTGGGCGCCGGTCCTGTTCTACCTGGGGTGGGTCAGCATCTGGTGGGCGGCCTTCAACCTGCTGCCGATCCGCCCGCTCGACGGCGGCCACGTCGCCGAGGAGCTGTTCGGGTTCGAGATGGCCTGTCGACTCTCGATCGGCGCCTGTGCCGTCGCCGCGTTCATCGCCTTCCGGTATCTCGACCTCGGCCTGTTCGGGCTGCTGTTCTTCGGGTTGTTCGCGTTCCTCAACTATCGCGACCTGCGGGAGGGGCAGAGCACCGGCGCCTTCGATGTCAACGCCCCCGAGGGGACGCCGTCCGGCCCCGCGGGCCGCAGGCCCCGCCGGGGACTCCGCCGGGGCCGGGCCAACCTCCAGGTGGTGGGACCCGCGGGTCCGGCGGAGCTAGCGGACCTCACGCCGCGCAGCTCGAGCGCCGAGGCCGAGAGGCGGGCCTGGAACGCGCTTCGGGCCGGCGAGGGGGACCGGGCGGCGTCGATCATGCGCCAAGCCGGCGGGGGCGGCAACCCGTTCCTGCGGGCGAGCATCGCCCTGGTGACG
>DASQUY010000251.1:0-3325 GCA_035641055.1 Acidimicrobiales bacterium
CCCGCCACCGCCTCGGCGATCCGCTCCCGGACCTCCGCGCGGAGTCGCTCCGCCACCTCCACCCCCGAACCTGCGGTGGTTAGAGGTGTCATGGCACCCCTAACCACCGCAGGTTCGGCAAGCGGGAGGGCCCGGGCAGTCCGGGGGCGGTTCGCCGGCCGCCAGCCGGGCGGCGATGCCCATGGCCGCCTCCAGCCGCTCGGCGGCGTGCTCGAGCACGGCTGGGCGGACGGGCTCGACCTGGGTGGTGCCGTCGGCCACGACGGTCATGGCGGCGGCGGGCGCCTCGCCGTCACGCAGCGTCACCAGCAGGGCGTACAGGTGCGCATCCGCACGCATGCCGTCGTACCAGCTCCCGGCCTTCACCTCGACGACGACGCCGGGCCGCCCGGTGGGCGGGCCCCCCAGTAGGACGTCGAGTCGCCCGGCGACGGTGACCGCACCGCCGGCCAGCGGCACGCGCACCGGCTCCTCGACCCGTGGCCACCACGCGGCGTCGATCGCCGGCCACGAGCGGGTCAGCCGGTCGACGTGCGTTCCGGCCTCGGCCAGCAGCGCGCCGGCGGCGTCGCCGAGGTCGGAGAGCCGGTCGGCGACGGTCGGGTCGCCGAGAGCGGTCGGGAACGCCACGGCGTCGGCGACGGTCACGGCCCGCCGGGGCGACACGGTGGCGAGCTTGGCGGCGGCGTCGACGATCAGGCCGACGAGCTGCTCGTCGGCGAATCCAAGCTCGTCGCCGAGGTCGGCCAGCGCCGACCGAGGGCAGCGCAGCAGCCCGGTCACCAGGCGCTTGGACAGGCGCAGCGGCTCGCCGTCGGTCCATCCGCCGATGGCAGCCGCGGCCCGCGCCGCGGCGTCGAGGTGCTCCCGGAGCCGCTCGATCCCCTCCGGCCCGACGACGGGCGCCGCCGGCAGCCCGCCTGCGAGCAGATCCCCGAGCCCCACGGCACCCACGGACGCATCGTAGGGAGGCGGCAAGCCGCCCCGGCGGACCCCGGGCAGCCATACTGGGTGCAGTTGTGCGGTCATATGCCGCACTGCTGCACCCAGTTCGGCTCAGCGGCGGGTGGCCAGCCAGTCGAACTCGGCCTTGCCCATCTCCGTCGACGGCGGGGCGTCCACCCAGGGCCACAGCTCGTTGGCGATGGCCCGGAAGTTGGCGGTGGCGCCCAGGTCGCCGAGGACGGCCATGAGGCCCAGGTTGATCCGCTGGATGACGACGAAGTTGGCGGGCAGGTTGGCGGCCCGCAGCACGGGCCCGTGCTCGCCGCTGGGATCGAAGAAGCGGGCCACGACCTCGCGGGACCACTCGGGCGTGATCGTCACCTCGGTGTCCTCGAGCACGAACTCGTAGAAGTGGCTGAAGTAGCCGTACACCTGCTCGTCGGTGAGCGGCGCGTTCGGCCGCAGCATCCCGATGCCCTCGATGATCCCGCGGTAGCGGGCGATGTCACGCTCGTTCACCATGGCCCGCAGCATCTCGCCGAACAGGTCGATGTCGGCCGGCGTGAAGTGCTTGACGAGGCCGAAGTCGAGGAACGTGACCCGACCCCCCGGGCGGAACAGGTAGTTGCCGGGGTGCGGGTCGCCGTTGAACGCCTGGAGCCGGTAGAGGCTGCGGAACACGAAGCGATAGATGGCCTCCCCGGCCCGGTCCCGCTCGTCCTGGTCCCAGCCGGCCAGCTCCTCGAAGCGCGCCCCCTCGGCCAGCTCGGTCGTCAACACCCGCGGTGTGGAGAGGTGCATGAGCACGTCGGGCACGCTGATGAACGGGTGGTCCCGGTAGAAGTCGGCGAACAGCTGCTGGTTGCGGGCCTCGTTGGCGTAGTCGAGCTCTTCGGACACCCGGGCCCGGATCTCGGCCAGGACCGGACCGGGGTCGAACCCCGGCAGCAGCAGTCCCATGGCGTCGTACACGGGGCCGGCGGCGGCGAGGTCGGACCGGATGGCCTCGTCGACCCCCGGGTACTGCACCTTGACCGCGACCGCCCGCTCGTCGCTGGTGATCGCCCGGTGCACCTGGCCGATCGAGGCGGCGGCGATGGGCACCGGATCCCACTCGAGGAAGGCCTGGTCCGGGCCGGCGCCCAGCTCCCGTTCGACCACCGAGGCGGCGAGGTCGGCGGACATGGGCGGGGCGTCCTGCTGGAGCCCGGCCAGCGCTTGGCGCACGTGGTCGGGCAGGCCCGTGTCGAGATACGAGGCCATCTGGCCCAGCTTCATGAAGGCGCCCTTCATGTTGCCGAGCGCCTCGGTCACCTGTTCCGCCGTGCGCAACTCGAAGCGGTGGTCCAGCTCCGCCTGGCGCTCGGCGCCGGCGAAGGTCCGGCGGGCCCGGTGCAGGGCGAAGTCGGCCCCCGTGCGGCCGCCCACCCGCGCCAGCTCGAGCCGCCGCTGATTGCGGCTGCGGGCGCGGATCGGTGGCGGCTCCTCTGGGCCGCCGGGCGCCTTCCGGTCGGCGACGATGCGGCGTGCGGCGCCGACGAGCCCCGCTGCCGCCAAGCCGACCCCCGCTGTTGCCAGGGCGCGTCGCCGGTGGGGTCGTCCGTGGGGCATGGCCCCGGAGCCTATGGTGGCCCGATCGTCAACCGACAGCCAAGAGGCCGAGCGGATGGGGCGAGAGTGGCACTGAACAGTACGGAATCTGCACCACGCCAACAGCTCCACAGCGAGGCCTCCCAGCAACAACGCAGATGCAAGCCGCCACAAGCGTGACCTGTCCGCTGATGCTCTAAAGGAACGTAGGGAACCGCCGCCATGGAAAACCTGCCCACTGCTGACCAATTCAACTTCGCCCTGCTCGTCCTGCGGCTCGTGGTCGGGCCCGTCTTCGCCTTCCACGGCTTCGCCAAGATCTTCCGGGGCGGCAGGCTCGACGGCGCGGGCCGGTGGTTCGGCTCGATCGGCCTGCACCCGGGACACGTGCACGCCCGCCTGGCGGCCTCAGGTGAGCTGGCGACCGGCATCTGCATCACCCTCGGCTTCCTCACCACCTTCGCCGGCATGGGGTTGGTGGGCCTCATGGCCGTGGCGGTGTGGACCGTGCACCGGGGCAACGGCCTGCTTATCACCGCCAACGGCTGGGAGTACACCCTCGTGCTCGGCACCGTCGGCGTGGCGCTGGCCACGGTCGGTGCCGGCCAGTGGAGCCTGGACAACGCCATCGGCGTCGACCTCAACGGACCGGCCGGTTTCATCATCAGCCTGGCGGGCGGCCTCGGCCTGGCGGCCGCGCTGCTGGCCGGCTTCTACCGTCCCGTCCGGGAGGAGGCGCAGACGTCCTCATAGCGACGCCGCCATGACGACCCCCCAGCGCCCGGCGGCG
>DASQUY010000252.1:0-8923 GCA_035641055.1 Acidimicrobiales bacterium
GGCGTGTTGCCGGCGGCCAGGCCCTCCGTGGCCGCCGGCAGGCCGGCGACGACCCAGTGGACAAAGCCGTCGGCGTCCGGATCGCGCACGACGAGTGCCAGCTCGGCTGTCCCGTCGGGCACGCCGGACCAGGTCAGCGGAGGCGACACGTCCTCGCCCACGCACGTGTGCTCCGCGGGGATGGGCTGGCCCTCGCCGAACGCCGGGCTCGTCAGCTCGAGGGTCGCCGAGGCCGCCGCGGTGGTCGAGGTGCCCGGCCCGTTGCCTCCGGCCGTCGTACCGCCGTCGCCGCCGGTGGTGGGGCCGGCCGTCGAGGTCGTGGATGGCTCGGTCGTGGAGGGCAAGGTGGTCGAGGTCGTCGTCTGCTCGGGGCTCGGCGCCCGCAGCTCACGCCCGTCGTCAGCGCAGCCGGCGACGACCAGCGCCAGGGCGACCGCCAGCGCCGATCGTCGCACCAACACCCACGCCACAGCCCGAGTGTTGCAGACTGTCGGCGCTCCGATGAGTAGCCCCCCCGACCAACCTCCACTCCATCGATGCGACGGTTCACGCCTCCCGTGGCGCGGCTGCATGCCGTGCTGGGCTTCGACCTGCCCGACGCCGGGCAGAGCCTCGTCGCGCTCGGGATGGCGCTCCTCGCCAGCCTCATCGCGGGCCTGACCCTCGGGGCCATCACCGACACCCTCGAAGATCTGCCCGGCCTCCTGATCCTGATCCCGGCCGCCACCGGTCTGCGGGGCACGATCGCCGGCGCGCTGGGCGCCCGCCTGGGCACCGCCATCCACTCCGGCACGTTTCGGGTGAGCAGCCGTGCCGACACCGTGCTCGGACAGAACGTCCTGGCCGCCGGTGCCCTGACGCTGTTCGCCTCGGTCGTGCTGGCGGTGCTGGCCAAGGTGGTGTCGGTCGGGGTCGGCGTCGAGCGCTCGATCTCGGTCGCGGACTTCGTCGTGATCTCGGTGGTCGGGGGCGTCCTCGCCTCGGCCGTGGTCCTGGCCCTGACCGTGCTGCTGGCCGCCGGCTCGGCTCGCTACGGCTGGGATCCCGACAACGTCACCTCGCCCGTGGTCACGGCCACGGGCGACATGGTCACGCTCCCCGCGCTGTTCCTGGCGACGCTGCTCGTCGACATCGACATCGTGACGCCGCTCATCGCCGCGGCCGGTGCCGTCGTCGCTCTGATGGCCATCACGGCTGCGCTGTCGACACGCCTCATGACGACCCGGCGGATCGTGCGCGAGTCGGTTGTCGTCGTGGTCGGCGCGGGGATGCTGAGCCTGGTCGCCGGCCAGACGCTCGAACAGCGCCTCGACGATCTGGTGCGCTTCCCGGCGTTGCTGGCTCTGGTGCCGCCGTTCCTGGCGGCGGCCGGGGCCATCGGGGGCATCCTGTCGAGCCGACTCACGAGCAAGCTGCACCTCGGCACGCTCGAACCGGACGCCGTGCCCGGCCGGGCCGCCCGCTACGACGTGCTGCTCGCGTACGTCCTGGGCTTCCCGGTGTTCGTGGGCGCGTCGATCGTCGCCGACCTGGCTGCCGCCCTGATCGACCTGCGCAGCCCGGGGCCGGTGGACATGGCTTTCGTCGCACTGCTCGGCGGGTTCCTGGCGACGTCGTTCGCCATCGGTGTCGCGTACTACGCCGCCGTGGTCTCCTACCGCGCGGGGCTTGATCCGGACAACGTGGGCATCCCGCTCGTGACCTCCTCGCTCGACCTGATCGGGGCCGTGTGCTTCGTCCTCGCCGTGGTGGCGGTGGGGGCGGCGTGAGCACCGACCGCCTATCGTGGATCCCGATCCGGCCGATGGACAGCGACAAACCCCGCAATCTCCGGGCCATGCTCGCCGAGGTCAAGGACCTCTCCGAGCTCATGGTCGACCTCGCCTACGCCGCCCTGTACTTCGGCGACCCGGACATGGCCGAGGAGGTCGGTGCGCTCGAGGAGCGCATGGACGCGCTCGTGCACGACATGCGCTCCGTGTGCGTCATGGCGGCCCGGCACCCCCGCGAGGCCGATGCGATGGCCTCGGTTCTGCAGGTGATCTCCGCTATCGAGCGGATCGCCAACGCTGCCGTGGACATCGCCCGTATCGTCACCCACCGGCTCGGCATCCCTCGCGAGCTGGTGGCCGACCTGTCCAACGCCGAGGAGGTCTCGCACCGCGTGCGGGTGCGCGAGGGCTCGCACCTCGCCCGGCGCCCGCTCGTCGACCTCGAGCTGCCAGTCCAGACGGGCATGCGCATCGTCGCCATCCGGCGCGAGCGCGAGTGGATGACCGAGGTCGAGGGGGAGGAGATCCTGTTCCCCGGCGACGTGCTGTTCCTGCGGGGGCCGCCGGCGGGCATCCCTCGCCTGCGCGAGCTGGCGGCGGCGCCGCCGTGGGAGCCCCCGACTCCGCCCGAGGACGGCACGCTCACCGACTTCGACCGGGCCATCGACGTGCTGGTCGAGATGAAGAACGTGTCGGAGGCGGCGGTGGGCCTGGCCTACTCGGCGCTGGTGCTGCGCGACCTCGGGCTCGCTGCCGAGGTCCGCCACCTCGAGGACCGCCTGGACGAGATGAAGGATCGCCTCGAGCTGTGGGTGCTGCGGGCCGGCTCGGGCGACATCGATCCGGCTCCACTGCGGGGCCTGCTCCACCTGTCACAGGCCGCCGAGGACCTGGGCGACTCGGCGCAGCAGATGGTGTGGCTCCTCGAGCAGCACGAGGAGGTGCACCCGATCATCGAGATCGCCCTCGGCGAGAGCGACGAGGTGGTCGTGCGGGTGCCGGTGGGGGAGGGCTCACCGGCCGACGGCGCCACCCTCCTCGACCTCCAGCTCGACGTGGACCCCGGGTTCCACGTGCTGGCCGTGCGCCGGGGCGGCCGCTACCTCTACCGGCCCCGCGGCCACGTCGAGCTGCGCGTCGGGGACGAGCTCATCGCCAGCGGGCCCGACGAGGGCCGCGCCCTCCTGGCCGCCCGCCTCGGCTGGCGCCTCGAGGAGGACGAGGACGGCGGCCCGGAGCACCTCGAGCCCTTGGCGGGCGTAGGCGGCGACCGCTGAGGTCAGCCGCTGGTCTCGGCGGCGCCCTGGGGCCCGCCAGACGAGGCCGGGGGCGGCGCCTCCCCGTTCTCGCCGGTCCCGTTGCTGCCCAACAGGTCGGCAACGGCAGTGAGCGAGCCGGCGATGCCCGCCAGCTCCGTGGGCACGACGATCTTGGTGGCCTGACCGTCGGCCATGGCCCGCAGGGCCTCGAGATACTTGATGGTCAGCAGCGGCGTGTCGGGGGCGCCCTCGTGGATGGCGCTGTAGACGGACAGGATGGCGTTGGCCTCGCCCTCGGCGACCGTCTGCTCGCGGAAACGGTCGGCCTCGGCGACCCTCTGGATGGCCTCGGCCTGGCCCTCGGCCCGCAGGATCTGCTGGCGCTTGTCACCCTCGGCCCGCAGCACCGCCGACTGCTTGTCGCCTTCAGCCCGGGTGATGGCCGCCTCGCGTTCGCCGTCGGCCTGCGTCACGAGGGCGCGCCGCGTGCGCTCGGCCTTCATCTGCTCGTGCATCGACACCATGACGTCGGGCGGCGGGTCGATGCGCTGGATCTCGACCCTCGCCACCCGCACACCCCACTTGTCGGTGGCGTCGTCGAGGATCTCGCGTAGCTCGGTGTTGATCTTGTCGCGGGACGTCAGCGCCTCGTCGAGTTGCATGTCACCGATGAGGTTGCGGAGGTTGGTCTGCGCCAGCTTCGTCACGGCCAGCATGAAGTTCGACACGTTGTAGACCAGCCGCTGGGGTTCAGTGGGCTCGTAGTAGATGACGGCGTCGACTGAGACGACCACGTTGTCCTCGGTGATGACCTCCTGGGGAGGCACGTCGACGACCTGCTCACGCATGTCGACCGGGCGGAGCGTCTGGTAGAAGGGCGCGATGAGGTGCAGGCCGGGATCGACCGTCTCCCGGTACTTGCCGAGCTGCTCGATGAGCCCCTTCTGGTAGGGGCGGACGATGCGGACGCCGGCCGCGGCGTAGATGATCACCAGAGCGGCGACCACGATCAGCAGGATGGTGAGTGCGGTCACGACGGCGCTCCTTGGTCGTGAGCTTCATGGCCGGGGTCGCGGCCGGGCAGCGACAGCCCGTCGGCGACGACGATCACCCGGGTTCCCTGGACGTCGGCGACCCGTACGGCCGTGCCGGACGGGACCGGCGACCCGTCGGTCGACTCCGCCCGCCACTCCTCGCGGTCAACGCGCACGAGCCCGACCTCGCCGTGGCCGGGGATGTCGCGCAGCACGATGGCAGGCCGCCCCAACAGGCGTCGGGCGCCCACGCCGGCGTCCTCTCCCGCCTGGTTGACGCGCCGCGCCACGGGGCGTAGGGCCGCGAACGCCGCCAGGGACACGCCGAGGAAGACGAGCCACGTGGTGACCACGTGCACGTCGAGGAAGGCGAGCAGGGTGGCCACGGCGGCGCCGATGGCAAACGGCAGCAGGAAGAACGACCCGGGACTCGCCAGCTCGCCCACGGCGAACACCGCCGTGGCGATCGTCCAGATCCAACGCCAGCCTTCCGGGGTGTCCATGTGTTCCTGCCTTGTCCGTCCGCCGTGGTGGGACGGGGAACGAGAGTCCCAGGAGGCAATCTACCGGCATCTCCGGGCGAGCGTCTGTCCGCGCCGGCGTCGATCTCGTCACGGTTGGGCGACGGTAGCCTTGCGCCGATGTCCGAGCCCGCACTGTGCCTGCTCACAGTCCATGCCCACCCCGACGACGAGGCGTCGAAAGGCGCCGGCACCGTGGCCCGCTACCACGCCGAGGGGATACGCACCGTGCTCGTGACGTGCACGGGTGGCGAGGAGGGGTCGATCCTCAACCCAGCGATGGACAAGCCCGAGGTGGCGGCCGACCTTCCGGCCATCCGCCGTCGCGAGCTGGACCGGTCGGCCGAGATCATCGGGTACGACCAGGTGGTCCTGCTCGGCTACCGCGACTCCGGCATGCCGGACACCGAGGCCAACGGCCATGCGGACGCCTTCGCCAATGCCGACCTCGATGAGGCCGTCGGGCGGCTGGTGGCGGTCATCCGCCGCCACCGGCCGCAGGTGATCGTCACCTATCCCGACGACCAGAGCCGCTACCCGCACCCCGACCACCTGCGCGTCCACGACATCTCGGTGCCCGCCTTCGAACGGGCCGGCGACCCCGACGCCTACCCGGACGCCGGCGACCCGTGGCAGCCGCTCAAGCTCTACTACTCGGCCTGGTCGCGCAAGCGCATGGAGGCGATGCACCGCCGCTTCGGCGAGCTCGGCCTCGAGTCGCCGTTCAGCCCCGAGTGGTTCGAGCGACCGTCCCAGGACGACCGCATCACGACGTCCGTCGAGCTGACGGGATACAACGAGGTGCGCATCGACGCCCTTCTGGCGCACGAGACGCAGGTCGACCCGACGTCGCGGTTCTGGTTCGGCCTGCCCCGGGAGGAGCTGGCGACGATCCACCCCTACGACGACTACATCCTGGCCCGCAGCCTGGTGGAGGCGGAGCCGCCCGAGACCGATCTGTTCGCCGGGGTGCGCGAGGCCGACCGGGCCCGGCACGCCTGATGCGTGACGCGGTCACCCTCGGCGGCGACTTCCCGGACAACTGGCGCGAGCCGTTCGCCCGGCTGCCCGAGCGGCCGGGGGCGTCGGCCCGCCTCGAGCACGTGATCGCCGGCGGCCCGGAGGGCGACGTGCGCCTGGGCATCGTGGTCACCGACGGCCGACTCACCGACGCGAAGGTCGGCGGCGATCCCGAGGCGCCTCTGACGATCACGACCACCTACGCCGACGCCCAGCTGCTGGCCGCCGGTGAGCTGGAGGCCAGCGTGGCCGTGATGCAGGGCCGGGCCAAGGTCGCGGGCGACGTGGGCTCGCTGCTGGCGGTGCTCCCGGTGACCCACACGCCCGAGTTCCGGGCCGCCCTGGCCTCAGCCCGATCGGGAACGGCGTGAGGCCGTGCTGAGGCCCATCGTCCGCCTCCAGGTCCAGATCGCCCCGCTCAAGCGCGGGGAGAAGCCTCACCGCTGGTACGACGCCTCGCGCATCCGACCGGTCGAACGCCTGCACGTCGACGCCGACGGCGCGACCGGTGAAGTCGACGGGAGGCGGATGCTGGACGCGCACCACGTCGGGCACCCGAGGAGCCGCAACCACGGCTTGGCCAGCGGCCTGTCGCTGGGTTTCACCGCCCACTACCGAGCCATGCGCGACCGCTTCGGGCCGCGCGTCACCGACGGCAGCGCGGGCGAAAACGTCCTCGTCGACACGGATGAACCCCTGACCGCCGACAGGCTCGAAGCGGCCGCGCTCCGGACGGCCGACGGGGACGTCGCGTTCGTCGAGGTCCAGGTGGCCGAGCCGTGCGTCGAGTTCAGCCGCTTCGTCCTCGGGGTCGCGCCTGACGATCGATCGACGCGGGTGCGCGAGCCGCTGCGGGAGCTGCGCGGCGGGATGCGCGGCTTCTACGTCGCGCTGGCTCGACCGGTCGACCTTCGCCTCGGCGACGAGCTGGTCCTTCCCTAAGAGGCTCAGCGGAATAGATCACGCTTGTCGCGGCTGCGTCTGCGTGGTTGCTGGGAGGCCTCGCTGTGGAGCTGTTGGCGAGTTGCAGATTCCGTACTGGTCCGTGCCACTCTCGCCCTATCCGCTCGGCCTCTGACGCGCCGTTAGCGTTAGCCCCGGCGCTGGAGGTCGCGCAGCTCGCGGTAGCCGATCAGTACGGCGCCCGCCCGGTCCAGCATGGTGCGCAGGCTGTGGTCGGTCACGACGAGGTCGTGGTCGTCGACCCGGGCGGCCCAGTCGGGCGTCAGCGCCCGGAGCTCCGCGGTGTCGACGGCCGGATGGACGTTCACCTCGGTCACGCCGGGCTGCAGCTCGTGCACCGCGGCCTCGACGGCCCGTCGACTGCCCACCCCGCTGCGGACGGGGACGAAGTGGTCGGGGAAGACGATCCCCTCCTCCTCGGCCAGCTTGCGGAACGGGAAGCCGATGAGGCGCTCGGTGGAGGCGTCGGACAGGCGGATGGGCAGGCCGAAGTCGACGGCGAGGTCGAGGTACACGTCGAAGAACTCGGCCTTCAACTGGAGCGTGCCCATGTGGCTGTCGAGGTGGCTGACGTCGAAGCCCCACAGGATCGCCCGCTCGATCTGGGCACGGAGCTCGCGCCGGGCCTCGTCGAGGTCGGCGTGGTCCCAGAGGTCACGCTGCGTGCGGGGGAACCCGCCGTCACCGTCGAGCAGTGACGGGGCGTGCGTGATCGGTCCCCAGCGGTAGAGGTCGTGCTCGGCGTTGAGCGTCAAGTGGACCCCGACGTCCTCGCCCCGGTAGCGGCTGGCGGCCTCGCGTGCCCAGGGGCAGGGCACCATCAGCGAGGCGCTGGTGGCGACGCCCTCGCGCAACGCCTCGTAGATCCCGACGTTGGCGGCGTGGCACGACCCCAGGTCGTCGCAGTTGATGATGAGGACCCGGTCGTCCGGGCCGTAGCCGAGCCGTTCGGCGAGCGTGGCCATCGAGGCGAGGGTACTGCCGTTGTCGACGGGCGGCTCACGTGAGGCTGCTGGTCAGCGCCGTCAGCCAGGCTCGACCGGAACGTCGGCACCGCCACAGGCGGACCACAGCCCGACGCCGGCGGTGCGGGCTGCCCGCTCGGCGCGCGCGAAGTCTTCCTCGTGGGCGGTGTTGGGCGGGAAGACGAGGGTGTCGGCGTAGCCGTGCGAGACCTGGTCGAGGTTGACGAACAGGCCGTCCTCGGCGCGGTACACGTAGGCGAGCAGCCGGTCGTACTGGTCGCGCGGCTCGATGTCGCGCTCCAGCCGCACGGCCGTGCCGGGGGGCACCAGGTCGTCCAGGCGGCGGGACGCTTCGGCGCCGTAGCACTCCTCGGGCCGGTCGGGATGGATCGTCTCCGGCGTGTCGACGCCGATGAGGCGTACGGGTTCAGGGTGGCCCCGGACGTCGACGACCAGCGTGTCGCCGTCGATGATCTCGACGACCGCCGCCGCACCCGGCGGTCCACCGGTGGGTCCCCGGTCGGTCAGGCGGTCGACGGCGACGGCCGTCCCGATCGCAACGACCGCGGCGGCCATGAACACCACCACGGGTGTGCGGACGGCGGCGCGTGCGGTGACGGACACGGGAACCTCCGGGATGTGCGGCCGGTGTGATGTGGGCGGCTCGCAGGCCGCGATCCCGGGAGGTCCCGGACGTGTTCGTGGGAGTCAGACCCGCTCGATGATGGTGCCCGTGCCTAGACCGCCGCCGCAGCACATGGTCACGAGCGCCGTGCCGGCATCGCGACGCTCGAGCTCGTGCACGGCCTTGGTCGTGAGGATGGCGCCGGTGCCGCCGAGGGGATGGCCCATGGCGATGGCGCCCCCGTTGGGGTTGGTGCGCTCCAGGTCGGCGTTCAGCTCGCGCTGCCAGGCCAGCACCACGGAGGCGAAGGCCTCGTTGATCTCGACCAGGTCGATGTCGTCGAGCGTCATGCCGGTGCGGTTCAGCAGGTGCTGGGTGACGTCGATCGGGCCGGTGAGCATGAGGACGGGATCGACGCCCACGAGGCAGGTGTCGACGACCCGGGCGCGGGCCCGCAGGCCCAGTTGGCGCGCCTTGTCGGCCGACATCATCAGGACGGCCCCGGCGCCGTCGCTGATCTGCGACGAGCTGCCCGCGGTGTGCACCCCGTCGGGGCGGGCCACCGGCTTTAGCCCGGCGAGCGCCTCGAGGCTGGTCTCGCGCAGTCCCTCGTCGCGGGCGACGTGGTGGGTGGTGCCCGTCGGCTTGCCATCCTCGTCGACGTCGGGGGCATCGACGGGCACGAGCTGGGCGTCGAACCGGCCCTCGGCCCATGCCTGCGCCGCCCGCTGTTGGGAGAGGAGCCCGAACTCGTCGCACTCGGC
>DASQUY010000253.1:0-5952 GCA_035641055.1 Acidimicrobiales bacterium
GTGGCCACGTCGAGGTCCTCGTCGTAGACCTCGACGGCGGCCACCACCGCCCAGTCCGGGTCCTCCCGGAAGCCGCCCATGCGCGGCGGGAGCCGGCGGCGCTTGTCCTGCCCGGTGACCGGGTCGACCCGGCCGGTGCGCGCCCATTTCACCCGGTTGATCGGCCCCCACCGCCGCCGGTAGCGCTGGTACTCGTAGCGCAGGTCACCACGGGCCTTGTCGATGTCGGCGTCGGGGGCGTCGGTGGCCTCCAGGTGCATGAGGTTCACGACGCTGTCGCGCACCCGCACCAGCGCCCAGACCTCGTCCCGGCCGCCTTTGGGGACCTCTGCCGGGCGCAGGGTGCCGTCGCGGTGGCGGTAGATCACACCGGTGCGGGACACCACGAAGCTGTCCTGGCGCAACGGCACCAGCCGCTGCGGTGACGCCAACTCGACGTCACCGAGCCGGTGGGTTCGCTCCGCCGGCGGCCGCCCCGCCGGTCGCGGCGGCGGGCGGTAGCGCAGGGGGGACTCGGCCACGATCACCGCCAGACCCTCCGCCACCTGCTGGGCCACCGTGTCGAGGTCGCCGCGCACCAGCAACTCGTCGGCCCGGTACACGCCCCGGCCCGCCACGGTCACGCCCAGCACCCGCTCGGGGCGCTCGGCGAAGTAGCGGTTCATCTCCACCGTCGTCTCGCCATCACCGGCCTCGCCGGGAACCACCACGTCGGTGACCCGGTCCCACGCCGGCGTGGCGGGGTGGGGTGGCTCTCCGGGGCCGCGGCGGCGCAACACCAGCAGGTCCATCACCACGTCAGTGCCGGCCGCGGCTCGCATCGCCCCGGCGGGCAGCCGCAGCGCGCCCAGCAGGTCGCCCAACTCGGCCAGTTCGCGCCGCGTCGCTGGGTTGCGGGCATCGAGCGTGTAGCGGCTGCTCAAGGCGACCAGCAGGCCCCCGGGGTGCAGCAACGCAAGGCTCTTCACGAGGAAATATCCGTGCAGGCTGTGGTGGCCACGGTTGTAGCGGGGGTCGGTGGGGGTGACCTTGGCGAACGGGACGTTGCCGATCGCCGCCGCGAACGGCTCGCGAGGGTTGAAGTCCTGGAACGCCATGGCCCGGATGTCCGCGTCGGCATACAAGGCCCGGGCCACCCGGGCGGTCGTGGGGTCCTTTTCGACCCCGACCATGACCACGCCCTCGGGCGCCAGGCCGATGAAGTTCCCCGATCCTGCACCCGGCTCGAGTACGCGGCCACGATCGAAGCCCAGGTCGACGAGCGCCGACCACATGGCCGCCGCCACCGCCGGGTCGGTGTAGTGGGCGTTGAGCACCGTCTGCTGCGCCGCATTCAACTCGTCGTCGGACACGAGCCCCCGGAGCTCGTCGCGGGCTTCGGCGTAGCGGTCGTCGCCCGGGTCGAAGATCCCGGGGACCGCACCCCAGCCCGACCAGCCGGCCAACACGGCTTGCTCGGCACTGGTCGCCGGGCGTTGCTCGGCGGCGAGGTCGCGCAGCAGCCGTAACGCCGCCAGGTTGGCGTCGACCCGCTGGCGGGGGCTGGTCGGCGTGTACCGCACCCCCGGCGCCGGCCGCCACCGCCGGGCAGCCCCGGGGTCGCTACTGGCTGGGCCACTGGCGGGCGGCCCGGCTAGTCCTCGGGCAGGTCCTCGGGGGCCAGGTAGATCATCTCCCGCTCGACGATCTCCATGGCCTTCTGGTGCGCCTGGGCCACCCGGTCCGGCCACTCGGCCCAGCTGATCGTCCCGTCGTTGGGGTTCAGACCCGCCAGATCGGCGTCGCGGATCGCCATGTAGCGCGCCGCTGCTTCCTCGCCCAGGCGGGTGAAGAACCCGATCGGATCCTGGAGTTTCGCGTAGCGCTCCGGCAGGTGCTTCTGCCAGTGCTCCATCGCCGCCTGGCCCTTCGGGTTCATGTGGGCCAGTTTCGTGCGGCGTGTCGAACAGCGAAAGCTGGTCCGGGTGGGCATCACGCTTCACCATAAGCCCGCTCCGGACCCGGGCCGGGGACCCCCGCGTGGCACTCCAGTGCGCCGAGGTGGCCGCTGGCGATTGTCATCGGCGGGCAGCTCCTTGAAAGCTCCCGGTCACAGCACGAGGGGCGGCCGGCCGGTGGGCAGCGGGGGGCGTGGTGCTGGCGCCCTGGACCCAGGCGAGCGCGGAGCCGAGGTCGCGGATCGGCTCGTACCGCTGCGCGCCGGCGGGGCTGGGCGTGTACCGGTAGGCGTGGCCGGCGTGGTCGACGTTGAGGTAGCGGCGGGTGAGGGTGTGCTTGTAGAGCAGGATCGGCACCCCGCTCCGGTCAGCGAACCGACCCATGTACATGAACTCGCCGGGATCGAGGTCCGGCAGCGTGGGGTGCACGCGACAGATCCGGGCGAGTGCCTCGAGGGGCCGCCAGTCGGACTCGCGGGTGTGCTCGTCCGGCACCGCCTGACCTCACCGCTCGAGTGCGAGGCCCGACCGCAGTGCGGCCGCCGGTGGTTCGATCGCCGCGGCCTGATCGATCCGGGTCAGGGCCGCCTGGGTGGCCGCGACGCGGTCGCGGCTCCAAAGAACGCGGTCGCCGTCGGCGGCGTGGCGTTGCCACCCGTCAGCGTGGAGCGAGGCCACACTCTCGGGGCCGAGACGCTGGGTGATCATGACTTGGTGGCGGCGAGGGTTGTAGACGACCTCGGTGTCGTTGCCGCTCACACCAGGCCAGTAGCCGACGTGCTCGACCACCCAACCCAAGGGGATTGGGCCACCCGGGCGGCGCTGTCGCTCGGTCACAAGGACCGGCGGTCCCCCCGGGACCGCCCCGACCACAGGTCGGGTGGTCTTGATCTCGGGGCCGGCGCGACGCAGAAAGGGCGGTCCCTGGGGAATCTCGGCGGGTTCGCCTGTTTCGGAAGAACCCCACGTGCGTAGGACCGCCGCGGCGTCAAGAGCCGGACCAGTCGGCCCTGAGGAACTGCGCAAGCCCTGGATCACGTGGCGGACCTTGGTAGTCGTGACGGCATGGACCTGTTCGGGTAGGGCGGGCCAGGGAAGGTCGGCGAGCTTGCGGTCGACAAAGACCCGCCAGGCGGTCGCCCACTCCGGATTGCGGACCTGCAGCATGTCGGTCACGGTGGCGATGTACCGCTGAAGGCTCTCGGGGCCAGTGGCGTCGCGGGCCCCGGCCCGCAGGGTCTTCTCGAACCGCCAGGCCAAGCGGTTGGGGAACTGGTCGGCGAAAGGATGCTGCGGTCCCACAACTAGCTGTCCTCCTCATGGCCGTGGTCGTCCTCGCACAGGCGGTCCAGGGCTTCGTCGATCTCGTGCATCGAGTCGCGGAACCGGTCCAGCACCTGTGTGACTGCGGGCCGGTCGCTGGCGTGGAACAGCAGTTGGTCGCCGGTGACGTCCCAGGTGTGGTCGATGTCGCTGCGCCACAGGGTCTCGAGCACGACCTGGATGCGGTCGGTGTCCCAGCCGATGAGACCTTCGGAGTCCTGATCCGGCACCGGGTCGTTGGGGTCGAGCGGCTCCCACTCGTCCGGGTCGCTGAGCGTGCCGTCGCCGTCGTCGGCGTGGTGGTCAGCCATCGGGGTCCCGAACGAGCGGGGCAGCCGCAGGCCGACGGCGTCACGGGCGGCGGCCAAGCGGTCGAGCACGTCGTCGACCCGGTGCTGATCGGCGGCATAGGCGCTCAACAGGCGGTGGTCCCACTCGTGGGCGATGTTGCCGTGGTCGAGCTCGTCGCTGAGGTAGTCGCGAAGGCTCTCGTCGCAGGCGGACAGGTCGTAGACCTCCTGCGGCCGAGCGGGATTGAGCGTCTGGCGGCCGCCGGCGAGGAGGGTCCAGCCACGCCGTCGGGGCGGGTTCGGGTCACTCATCGGTGGTCCTTTCTGCCTGGGCGATCAGACTGCGGAGGCCGAGCCGGCGGACGTGGTCGAAGAAGGCGCCGATCTCACCCGCGGCCCGCTCGAGCCGGTCGGCGCGGCTGTCGAGGAGGGCGAGCACCATCTCGCTGCGGCGTTGCCGGTAGGCAGGGAGCTGTGCGGTGACACCAGGCCCGGCGATCTGGTCGACGGCGCTGCCGGCGACGTCGGGGTCGCTGTGGGCGAGGTGGCGGAGCCGCTGGTAGAGCGGTTCGAGCTGGTCGGGTCCGCCGAAGACGATCTCGTAGATATCGTCGACGTGGGCCTGGGTGTTGCGCAGGCGCCGGTTGTCTCCGGGTGGCGGCAGCAGGAACCACACGACGGGGAGCTGGAAGGCGATGGCGAAGGCGACCAGTTGGTGGGCGTCGAACTTGCGTCGCCGCCGGCCACGGTAGGCGCCCTCGAGCTGGGCGACGTGCACCTGGGGGACGCGCCGCCTTAACAGGGGTTCGAGCCGCCGCCCGGTCTCTTTCTGGGTCCAGCCCCGCAGGGTGCGGGCGGCCCGGAAGTTGTAGGCGACGATGCTGTTGAGATCGACATCGTCGCTCGATATCTGGGGCGGCGGGCTGGCTGGGCTTGGCGGCGAACCGCTGCCCGGCGACGCGGCGGGCGGGGTCATCGGTGGCGACCTCCGGTATCGGCGCGCCGGGGGATAGCGGCGTCGATCCGGGCGAAAGCGGCGCGCGCTGGTGGGTCGATGCCCGGGTCGAGGGCCCTGTGCGCGGGTTCGTCGGCGCCGGGACTTAGGGCCCGCAGGGGGTGGAGCGAGCGGGGAGGGCGCGGCCGGGTTAGCAGGCCGGCGTCGACGCTGCGGGCCACGGCGGGATCGGCCTCGAGGGTGGTGACGACTGTGGCTGGCAGGCCCACGGTGGCGGCGATGTCGCGGGGTGTGATCGCCCGGCCGGGTTCGCGGATCACCACGACATGGTCGGCCCGCTGCCCGACCCAGGCCACCGCGGCGGCTTTGCGCACCGCGAGGTAGCAGTTACGGACCACCAGCACCGTGCTGTCCGCCCCCGGGGCGGGCCCGTCGATGATCTGGACGTCGCCGGCCCAGCGCGCCGGCCGGGATGTCGCGGCGACGAGTTGGCGGTGGTTTCCGCAGACGTCCCAGGGCTCTGTTCGGTCGCGGGAGACGCCCAGCACGGCGGCGAGCACGGCCAGGGTGGCGGCGACGGTGGTGGCGCCTTGGCCGCCCTTGGGCGCGACCACCGACACGGTGGTGGTCACGGGGTGCCTCCGAGAGCCATCGCGCGTGCGGGGAGCGGCACCGGGGGTGTGTCGCGCTGAGCCCTGGCGCCAGGCGACCGCACCAGGGAACCGTGCCGGGCGCCGTACGCGGCGGTGGCCACACGTGAACGAAGGCGACGGTGGGGTCTCATCAGACTCCCTGTTCTTGGGCTTCGTCCTCGGCCCAGTAGCGGGCGAGGACCTCGTCGACGTCGTCCAGGGGTGCGTCGCGGAAGCGGTCGAGCACGGCGGTGATGGCCGGCCGGTCGGCGGCGTGGAAGACCAGGTGGTCGTCGCTGACCCAGGCGAAGTCGAGGTCGCTGCGCGTCAAGGTCTCCCAGACAGCGTCGAGGCGCAGGATGTGCCAGCCGTACAGGCTCTCTGCGACCTGGTCGGGGGCCGGGTCGTCGGGGTCGAGGTGATTGGGTGGGCCGGTCATGGGGTGTCGTCCTTTCGGTGCTCGTGGCAGAACGTGACCAGGGCGGCGCGGCGCAGCGCGATCAGGTCGTCGATCAGGCGCTGCGCGGCGTCGCTGAGCGGGTTCGAGGCGAGCTCTGCGATCCGCTGCTCGCGCCACGCACGGAACGTGTCCAGCCCGGCGCCAGGGTCGAGGGACCCGTCGGGGTCGGCGGTTCGGTCGCATGGGCCGGGGCCGGCAAGTCGGTCGATGACGTCGTCGAGTTGGCGCTCGGCGCCAAGGACCGCGGTGTCGAGGTCATGGGCGGTGCGGCCGGTGTCGGCGAGGTGGCGGGACTCGCCGGCCGGTGGCAGGAAGAAGTAGGCGATCGGTACCCGGAACAACGTGGACAGGAGGT
>DASQUY010000254.1:0-2553 GCA_035641055.1 Acidimicrobiales bacterium
GGCACCGACCCCGCCACGTCCGTCGTGGACGTGGACTGCCGGGCCCATGAGGTCGACAACCTCTACGTCGTCGACACCAGCGTCTTCCCCAGCATCGGCGCGGTGAACCCGGCGCTCACCGCCATGGCCAACGCCCTGCGCGTCGGCGACCACCTCCTGGCACGGCTGGGCGCCACGGCTTGAGCTTCCTCGACCCGGCGCGGATCTGGTTCGCGGCCACGAGCGTCGATCGCGTGCTGCTCAATCCGCTGAGCGCGCCACTCACGACTCGGTGGCGATCTCGTCAACCGCGGCCGATGCGCTGGCGGGCGACGCGTCGCGCCGTTCCGGCGGGACCGGGCCGAGCAGGACGAGCGTGTCGCCTGCCGCCGGCTCGGGCGTCGTGGTCGCCGTGACGGGTTCGAGGCGGCGGTCGGCGCGCAGGACGAACAGAGCCTCGGCGCCCTCCGGGATCTGCTCGTCCGCCGTGCTCGTGATGACCGCCGCCCCGGCGCGGTGCCGGCGGGCGATCTCGGCGCCGGTCAGGGGGGCGGGGAACAGGATCTCTCCCGGGGTGAACGGCGCCACCACGCCGACGTCCTGGCGGGGCGCCGCCACGCGGTAGACCCCGCCGTCGAGCGTGCCCTCGAGGGCCACCGCCGCCAAAGCGTTGAAGTCGTCCTCGTCGGTGACCAGCAGCACCATCGTGATGCCCTCGAGCTCGGCGCCGCGGCCGGTGGCGTCGGCAAGCAGGCCGCCGGGTGCCAGCGTCAGGCCCGCCTCCTGGATCCGTCGCCGTTGCCGATGGGCACCGGCCCACATGAGGACGTCGAGGCCCTGGGCCCGGAACGTGCGTGCCAGCGCCACGACCCACTCGCTGCCGCCCACGATCAGTGGCAGCGACGCGGCGGGCCGGCCGACCCCGAGCCACCTGGCGACGGGGACGGCGGTGAGCCCGTAGAGCGTCACCGTGCCAACGATGACGAGGAACGTCGTTGGCAGGATGTCCGAGGCGCCGGCGACGCCGGCGCTGACGAGCCCCGCCGAGAAGGTGGAGGCGGTGGCTGCCGCCACGATGCCGCGGGGCGCGACCCACCCGACGAACACCCGCTCCCTCGTCGACAGGTGGCTGCGTAGCGTGGCGAGGAAGGTGACGAGCGGGCGCGCCACGAGCACGAGCACGGCGACGAGCCCCAGGGTCGGCCACAGCACGCCGCGGACCGCCGCGGGCGTCACGGTCGCCGAGATCGAGATGAACAGGATGCCGATGATGAGCTGGACGACCGTCTCGAAGAACGGACGCCGGGCCGGGATGTCGAAGCCGCGCAGGGTGGCGAGCGCGATCCCCATGAGGATCGCGGCGATGAGCCCGGTGTCGTCGCGGACGACGTCGCACGCCGCGGCGACGGCCACCACCGTGGCCAGGGTGCCCGAGGTGCCGAGAACCTCCGACAGGTCGAAGTACCGGAGCAGCAGCCACAGCACCCCCGCCCCGGCGACGCCGCCGGCGAGCCCGACGCCGACGCTCGCCGGGAGCTGCCCCACCTCGTGACTGTTCGCCACGATGGCGTGAAAGGTCAGTGCCCCCAGCACGGCGCCGATGGGGTCGATGACCGACCCTTCCCAGTCGAGGATGGTCCGCACCCGCCGGCTCGGCCCGACGAACGACAGCAACGGCCCGACGACCGTGGGGCCGGACACGACGAGTATGACGCCGAGCATGGCGGCGGCCTCGCTCGACAGCCCGAGCAGGAGAGCGGCCGAGAGCGCGGCGATCCCCCATGTGAGTGCGACCCCGAGGACGATCAGACGGGTCACCACCCGGCGGCTGCGCCGGGCGAACCGGCGCAGGTCGAGCTCGAGCCCGCTGTCGAAGAGGATCAGGGCGACCGCAAGCGAGACGAGCGGTTCGAAGGCGGACCCGAGGATGTTGGTGGGATCGATGTCCTCGGTGATGGCGCCGGCCCCGAACCCGGCCGGTAGCAACACGACGATGGCCGGGATCCTCAGCCGGTTCGCCAGGATCTGGGACCCGACCGCCAGCGCCACCGTCAGCCCCACGCCCGCGAGGATCTGGTCAGTGGTCATGATGCCTCCGCGGGTCATGAGAACCCTGGAGGTCAACCTGCCGCATCGCCCCGACCGGATGACTCCCCACGCTGCGTTTCACGCTGACGGGGTGATGCGCCGTCATGGGCCCATCGATACGGTCGACTCGAAGCATGTACCCGGGCGTGTCATCGACCGGGTCGCTCGGAACGGCGCGGAGATCCATGCGAGAGGAATGAGCGATGGCAGTTGGACCTGTTCAGCTCGTGGTACTTGGTTTCAAGCATCCCGACTTCCACGGCGAGATCATCGCCGAGTTGGAGCGACTACGGGAGGCCGACGCGGTGCGGGTGATCGACTCGCTTGTCGTCTACAAGGACGCGGAAGGGGAGCTGGAGGTGGAGCACCTCAGCAACCTGACCACCGAGGAGGCGATCGAGCTCGGCAGCAAGGTTGGCGCCCTGGTCGGCCTCGGCATCGAGGGCGAGGAGGGCATGGAGGCGGGCGCGGTCGCAGGTGCCGAGG
>DASQUY010000255.1:0-5569 GCA_035641055.1 Acidimicrobiales bacterium
CCGGGACGATGCGGGGGTCGGCGCTGAACACCCCCGGCACGTCGGTGTAGAGCTCGCAGTGGGCGCCCTCCAGGGCGTGGCACAGGGCGACGGCCGTCGTGTCGGAGCCGCCCCGCCCCAGGAACGTGATGTCGCGGTCGGTCGAGACGCCCTGGGCGCCGCCCACCACGGGGACCCGGCCATCGTCGATCGCCTTGCGCAGCCGGTCGGGCCGCAGCTCCAGGATCTTGGCGTTCGTGTGGTTGGTGTCGGTGATGAAGCCCGCCTGGCTGCCGGTGAAGCTGTCGGCCGGGACGCCGGCGGAGTGGAGGGCGATGCACAACAGCGCCATGGCCTTGCGCTCGCCGGCCGTGATGAGCATGTCCAGCTCGCGGCCGGGAGCGACGTCCGACACGTCGCCGGCCAGGCGGAGCAGGTCGTCGGTCTCCTTGCCCATGGCGCTCACGACGACGACCACCTGGTCGCCTCGGCGCTTGGTGCGCGCCACATGATCGGCGACCTCGCGGATGCGCTCGGGCTCGGCGACCGACGTGCCGCCGAACTTCTGGACGACTACAGGCACGGCGGGTGACGGTAGCGGCGCCGGGGCGCGGCAATCGAACGACATCTCGGGGAGGTCTCGATCGGCGGCCAGCTCAGGCCAGGTTGGAGGGGCTCTCGACGAGCGCCCCCCAGCTCTCCAGCTGAGCGATGGCCTCGCCGGCGTCGACCTGCAGGAGGGCCGCGATCGCCCGCAGATCGTCCCGCCGGATCGTCAGCACTCGGCCGTTGTAGTCGCCCCGCTCGATGATGATCGAGCGCACGAACCGCTGCACGGGCGCGGCGCCGGGGGCGCGGTTGAGCGCCTCGAGGTCCAACACGAGCTTGGGCGGGCCCTCGGTGGGCGGTGCCTGCTCGCCGAGCAGCACCGACACGGGCACATCGTAGAACTCGGAGAGCTCGTGCAGGCGCGGCAGGCTCAGGGTGCGGAAGCCTCTTTCGTAAGCGCCGATCGCCGACGCGCTCCAGCGTCCTGCCGAGTGGCGCTCGACGTCGTCGAGCGACATGTGGCGGGCCTTGCGGAGGGCACGTAGCCGGCGACCGACCTCGATCGTCACGCTCGACGGCGCGGTCTCTTCTTCGTTGTCCATCAGGTTCTCGCTGTGGTTGGGTGTCAACGGGAACCGCCTCGGGCGTGATTCTCGCACGTTCCGCTCCGAATCGTGCAGTCCGAACTCGGGAGGGTGGTCGTACGGTGGGTCCCGACTCCCGTACCGGGCCGCAGCTCGCTAGCCTTCCGGCCTCGTGGGCAGCCAGAAACGGGAGCGGCAGAGGCAGGGCCGGCAGGTCAAGACCGTCGCCCAGCAGGCGGCGGCGCGGCGCCAGAAAACCAGGCGCAGGGGCGTACGGCTGGCCGTGGTCGTGGTGATCGCCTTGGCGGCGGCGCTGGGATACTCGCTGCTCACCGGGGACGACGACTCGTCGGACGAGGCCGCCGACGAGACCGCAACCGACGAGACGGCCGCCGACGAGACGACGACGAGAGACGAGGTGCTCGCTCGCCAGCCCCCGGTCCCGGCGAACGCGCCCGCCGACATCGCGGCCGACGCGGTCGAGGTCGAGACGTTCATCGAGGGGGCGGGCGAGGGCGCGGCGGCCGGCGACACGGTCGTCGTTCACTACGTGGGCGTGCTGGCCGACGGCACGCAGTTCGACACCTCGTGGGACGGCGAGCCGTTCCGGGTCGAGAACCTGGGCCAAGCCCCGGTGATCGACGGCTGGAACGAGGGCCTGGTCGGCGCCAAGGTCGGCGAGCGGCGCCGGATCGAGATCGGCCCCGACAAGGCCTACGGGGCGCAGGGCAGCGGCAACGGCGACATCCCGCCCGACGCCCCCCTGGCGTTCGAGATCGACGTGGTCGACATCGAGCGAGCCGGCGGCTGATCGAGTTCCGGGTCAGGTGGCGAGCCGGCGGACCCGGTGACGCAGCGCCTGCCGGACCTCCTGCACGGCGAGGACCACGAAGAACTGGCCCACCGCCAGCCCGGCGATGGTGGCGCCCCCCGCCGTCCCGTGGTGGTAGCTGATGACCAGCCCGGCCACGACCGACAGCGCACCGAGGGCGACCGCCGTCACCATGATGAGCGGTACCCGCCGAACGAGGAGCCCGGCGGTCGCGGGCGGGCCGATGAGCAGCCCGAACACGAGCAGGGTGCCGATGGCGTCGAAGGACGCCACGATCGAGGTCGCCAGCAGCGCCATGAGCGCGGCGTGGGCCGCCACCGGGTGCATCCCCAGCGTCGCCGCCTTGTCGGCGTTGAACGCCAGCGCCAGGAACGGCCGGTAGAGGGCCAGCGACGCCGCCACCACCACGGCGGCCGCGATCGCCTGGCCCCGCAGGTCGCCGGTGGTCACGCCGAGGATGTCGCCGAACAACAGCGACGTGACATCGGTGGCGAAGCTCTCCGAGCGGGAGATGATCACCACGCCCAGCGCCAGCATCCCGACGAACAGCAGCCCGATGCCCGTGTCGTCCCGCACGCGGCTCCGGTGCGACACCAGCGTCACGGCCCCGGCCATGACCAGCGCCGCGGCCAGGGCGCCGCCCGTCGTGCTGAACCCCCAGAGCACCGCCAGCGCCAGCCCCGGGATCACGCCGTGCGCCAGGGCGTCGCCCAGGAACGTGAGACCCCGCAGCACCACCCACGTGCCGACCACGGCCGTGGCCGCCGCGGCCAGCAGCCCGGCCACGAGCGCCCGCTGCATGAAGACGGGCTCGAAGGCCTCGGTCAGCCAGCCCACGGGAGCCACCTCCACGCTTTGGGGTGCGGGGTGATCGACGGGGGGCTCATCTCGCTAGCGCCTCGGCGATGCGCTTGGCGTTGCTGCGCATCATCCCCGCGTAGGTCTCGCCGCCCGAGCCGTCGGGCCCGAGCGACTCGGTGAACAGCTCGATCACCTGGACCTCGCCAACCTCGTCGGCGAGGGCGTCGGCCAGGCGGGTGGGCGACGACGCCTCGACGAAGATGGCGGGGACGCCCCGCTCCTCGATCACGCCCGCCAGCCGGTCCAGCTCGGCGGCGCCGGGCTCGGCCTGGGTGGTACCGGAGGGGATGACGGCGCCCACCACCTCGAACCCGTAGCGCTCGGCGAAGTAGCCGAACACCTCGTGGTTGGTGACGAGGACGCGCCGGTCGGCCGGCACGGCCGACAGGGTCTGCTCCACCTCGGCGTCGAGCGCCCGCAGCTCCTCGACCGTGGCTGCCGCCTGTGACTCGAACGCCTGCGTGTCGAGGTCCGGCACCTCGGCGGCGAGGAAGTCGGCGATGCCCCGGGCGGCGCTGGCCATGCGGGCGGGGTCGGTGAAGAAGTGGGGGTCGACGCCGTCGTGTCCGTGTTCGTCGCCCTCCTCCTCGTCGTCGGCGTGGTCCTCCGCCGACTCGCCGAGCTCGAGCGTCTCGACGGCGCCGACGGCCTCGTACGTCGGCACGCCGTCCTCCTCGGCGGCCTCGACCGGGTCGATCAGACCCTCCTCGAACCCGGCGCCGTTGGCGATCACGGCGTCGGCGTCGCGCAGCGCCCGCACCTGCTGCGGCGACGCCTGGAACGCGTGGGGATCCGATCCCGCCGTCATGATCACCTCGACGTCGGCCAGGTCGCCGACGAGGTCGGACACCACGTCGCCGAGCACGTCGGTGGTCACCGCCACGCGAGGGCCGTCCCCGCCGGCGGCGGCGCTGGTGCCGTCGTCACCGCAGGCGGCGACCGCGAGGGCGAGGGGGAGCAGGGTGAGGGTGGCGGCTGACCTGCGGGCCATCGGAGCACCTCGGCGGGGGTAGGCTGCCTCGAACTGAGAATCGCTCTTGATGAGCTGCCGAACTCTAACGAGACTCATTCCCGATAAGCAAGCCGACCGTCGCCATCCCGCAACTCTCGCCACCTCGCCACCTCATTGCCATGGCCCCGCATCCCCCCGCCGTCGTCGCCGATGACCTGGTGCTCGCCTACGGGCACCGGGTCGCGCTGGCTGCGGTCTCCTTCGAGATCCCGACCGGGGCGTCCGTCGCCCTCATCGGCCCCAACGGCTCGGGCAAGTCGACGCTGCTGCGGGCCATCGCCGGGCTGATCTCGCCCCTCTCGGGCGGTCTCGGCGTGCCGGCCCGCCGGGTGCGCTCGGCGGTCGCCGTCGTGCTGCAGTCGACCGCCGTCGACCCGTACATGCCCATCACCGTGGGCGAGACGGTGGCGATGGCGCGCTACGCCCGCCGCGGGCCGCTCCGCCGGCTCGACCGCGCCGACCGGGCGGCCGTCCAGGCGGCGCTCGAGCGGCTGGACGTCGCCGACCTCGCTTCCCGGCAGCTCAACGAGCTGTCGGGGGGGCAGCGCCAGCGGGTGCTGGTGGCGCAGGGCCTGGCGCAGGAGGCGGACCTGCTGTTGCTCGACGAGCCGGTGACCGGGCTCGACGTCGTCTCCCGGCAGCTCATCCTCGAGGCCGTGGCGGCCGAGCGGGAGGCGGGCCGGACGGTGGTGATGTCGACCCATGACCTGGGCGATGCCCGCGTGGCGGAGCGCGTGATGCTGCTCGCCAACCGCCTCGTTGCCTACGGCACGCCCGACGAGGTCCTGACCGATCGCAACCTCGGCGCCGCCTACGGGGGGCGCGTGCTGGCGCTGCCCCTCGGCGCGGTCCTCGTCGACGACCCGCACCACGACGCGCCGGTCGCCACCCCCGCCGTGCGCCGCCCCCCGGGCTAGAGGCCGAGCGGATAGGGCGAGAGTGGCACTGAACAGTACGGAATCTAGACCTCGCCAACAGCGCCACAGCGAGGCCTCCCAGCAACAACGCAGATGCAAGCCGCGACAAGCCCGACCTATCCGCCGATGCTCGAGGACGCGTTCTCAGTCCTTCTCATTTGGCGCGGTAGGCTCGCCCGGCATGAGCGCCTTCCCGGACGTGCACGACGTGGCGGCGGCTCGGCTCCGGCGGCTCGAGCAGCGCTACACCCGGGCCCGCCGGGCCCTCGTGGGGGTGCTGGCCTCGGCCGAGGCGCCGCTCTCGATCCCCCAGCTGCTGGCACGTGAGCCGGTGCTGGCGCAGTCGTCGGCATACCGGAACCTCGGGGTCCTCGAGCAGGCGGGTGTGGTCCACCGCATCGTCGGCAGTGACGAGTTCTCTCGCTACGAGCTGGCGGAGGACCTCACTGAACACCACCATCACCTCATCTGCTCGGCCTGCGGTGAGGTGCAGGACTTCACGGCCCCGGCGAGCATCGAGGACGACCTGGAGCGGGCCCTCCACCGGGTGGCCGCCCAGCACGGCTTCGACGCCGACCACCACCGGCTCGACCTGGTCGGCACCTGCGCCAACTGCCGCTGACCCGGTCCGCATGAACGGGGGCGCGCCCTCGCTAGCCTCGACGCCGACTAGGAGTGGCGCGGTACGCCTATGACCGACATCGAGACGTGGCCGGGCACGCCCTATCCGCTGGGGGCGACCTACGACGGCACCGGGACCAACTTCTCGCTGTCCTCCGAGGTGGCGGAGGCGGTGGAGCTGTGCCTGTTCGACGCCGACGGCACCGAGCGGCGG
>DASQUY010000256.1:0-8698 GCA_035641055.1 Acidimicrobiales bacterium
CGGTCATATGCCGCATAGCTGCACCCAGTTGCGTCAGGTGTTGCATGAGTATGCACGAAGCCGTATGATTGCTCGGTGACCTCGGTCGGGATCATCGGCGCCTCGGGCTTCACCGGCGTGGAGCTGCTGCGCCTGTGCCACCAACACCCCGAGCTCGACCTGCACCTGGCCACCGCCGACTCCCAGGCGGGCTCGCGGGTCGCCGACGTCTATCCGAGCCTCGCGGCCGCGTATCCCGATCTCGACTTCGAGAAGTTCGACCCCGCCGCCTGCGACGGGCTGGACCTCGCGTTCCTGGCGCTACCCCACGGTGCCTCGCAGGACGTCGTGCCCCAGATCGCCGAGCGCGTCGGCCGGATCGTCGACCTCGCCGCCGACTTCCGCCTGGCCGACGCCAGCCTCTATCCCGCGTGGTATGGCGCCGAGCACACCCGGCCCGACCTGCTGGGCCGGTTCGCCTACGGCCTCCCCGAGCTGTTCCGCGACGAGGTCGCCGACGCCGCGATGGTGGCGGCGCCCGGCTGCTACGTCACCGCGTCGGTGCTGGCGTTGGCGCCGCTGCTCGGGGCGGGGATGGTGGAGCCCACCGGGATCGTGGTCGACGCCGCCAGCGGGGTGTCGGGCGCAGGCCGAACCCCCAAGGCGACCACCACCTTCTGCGCCGTCGACGAGGACTTCACGGCCTACGGCCTGCTGAGCCACCGCCACACCCCCGAGATCGAGCAGGCGCTGAGCCGACTCGCCGGGCCGGACGGACCGGCAGAGGTGCTGTTCACCCCCCACCTGGCGCCCATGAACCGGGGCATCCTCGCCACCTGCTACGCACGGCCAACCCGATCAGGGCTCACCACGGCCGACGTCATGGGGACGGTGCGCGCCGCCTGGGCGGGCGAGCCGTTCGTCGTCGTGACCGAGGGCTCGCCGTCCACCAAGGCGACGCTGGGGTCGAACGCCGTGCACGTCACGGCGCTGGCCGATGCCCGCACCGGCTGGGTCGTGGCCATCGCCGCCCTCGACAACCTCGTCAAGGGCGCCTCGGGCCAGGCGATCCAGTGCGCCAACCTCATGTCCGACCTACCCGAGGCCACGGGACTGCCGGTCCTGGGGACCTATCCGTGAGCGGGCGCCGGACGTGAGCGTCGTCGCTCCCACCGGGTTCGTGGCCAACGGCGTCGCCTGCGGGATCAAGCCCGCGGGGGAGCCGGACCTGTCGCTGGTCGCAACGGCCGACGGCGCGCCGGTGCCCGCCGCCGGCGTGTTCACCCAGAACCTCGTGGCGGCGGCGCCGGTGGTGGTCAGCCGCCGGCACCTGGCGTCCACGGGCGGGCGGGCGGCGGCGGTGGTGCTCTCGAGCGGCAACGCCAACGCCGCCACCGGGGACCGGGGCGACGCCGACGCCGAGCGGATGTGCGACCTCGTGGCCGGCGGGCTCGGCTGCCCGGCCGACGCCGTGCTCGTGTGCTCGACCGGGCTCATCGGCTACCCGCTGCCGATGGGCGCCATCGCCGAGGGCGTTCCCCGGCTGGTGGCGGGCCGGGACCGCGACCCGCGCCACGGCATCGCCGCCGCCGAGGCGATCATGACCACCGACACCCGCCGCAAGGAGACGGTCGTGCGAGGCGACGGGTTCCTGGTCGGCGGGATGGCCAAGGGCGCCGCAATGCTGGCCCCCAACCTGGCCACGATGCTGGCCATCCTGACCACCGACGTTGGCGTGGATCCGGTGACGCTCGATCGCGTGCTGCGTGCCGGCGTGGCCGACAGCTTCAACGCCGTGACCATCGACGGCTGCACGTCGACCAACGACACGGTCCTGCTTCTCGCGTCGGGACGGTCGGGCGACGCCGTGCCCGGCGTCGCCAACCTCGCCGGCGCCGTGGCCGCCGCCTGCGAGGACCTGGCCGCCCAGATGGTGGGCGACGCGGAGGGGCACACCAAGGTCGTGACGGTGCGGGTGACCGGCGCCGCCTCCGAGGGCGAGGCCCGCCGGGCCGCCCGGGCGGTGGCCGAGAGCCAGCTCGCCAAGTGCTCGTGGTACGGCGGCGACCCGTACTGGGGCCGGGTGGCGAGCGATCTGGGCGCCGCCGGCGTCAAGCTCGACCCGGCCGAGCTGACGATCGCCTACGGGGGGACGGTGGTCAGCCGGGGATGCGTGGCGGCGGACCACGACGAGCGGGCAGTGGCCGACCACATGGCCGGCGGCCACCTGGACCTGCACTGCGATCTGGGGGTCGGCGACGGCGAGGCGCGGGTGCTGACCAACGACCTCGGCCCCGGCTACATCGACGAGAACAAGGGAACCTCGTGAGCGAGGTCACGGCGGAGCGGGAGGGGGCCGAGCAGCGGGCGGCCGTGCTGCTGGAGGCCCTGCCCTACATCCAGCGCTTCCGGGGCGCAGTCGTGGTGGTGAAGTACGGCGGCGCCGCCATGGCAGACGCCGGGCTGGCCCTCAGCGTCGCCGACGATCTGGTCCTGCTGCGCGCCGTCGGGCTCCGCCCCGTGGTGGTGCACGGCGGGGGACCCCAGATCAGCGACCTCATGGCCCGCCTCGGCAAGGAGCCCACGTTCCGCGACGGCCTGCGGGTCACCGACGCCGAGACCGTGGACATCGCGCGCATGGTGCTCGTCGGCAAGGTCAACCGCGACGTCGTGTCGGCCATCAACGTGCACGGCCCGCTCGCCGTCGGCCTGTCCGGGGAGGACGCGGGCCTGATCCTGGCCGGGGCGCGCAACCCGGAGCTGGGCTACGTGGGCGACGTGCGCTCGGTCAACCCGGCGATCCTGGAGCGGCTGCTCGCCGAGGACCTGATCCCCGTGGTCTCGACCATCGGTTCGGACGCCACGGGCCAGGCGTACAACATCAACGCCGACACGGTGGCCGGGGCGCTGGCCGAGGCGCTGGGCGCCGAGAAGGCCATCTTCCTGACCGACGTGCCCGGCCTGCTGACCGACGTCGACGATCCCGCCAGCCTCATCGGCCACGCCACCGCCGACGAGCTCCAGGAGATGATCGACGGCGGGCGGCTCACGGGAGGGATGATCCCCAAGGCCGCTGCCGCCCTCCACGCGGTGCGCCACGGCGTGACCTCCGCGCACCTCCTGGACGGTCGCGTGGCCCATGTCGTCCTGCTCGAGCTTTTCAGCGACGCCGGCGTCGGCACCATGGTGTCGTCCGGAAGGGGGAGACCGTGACGGACGAGGAGACGAGCCCGCTGATGCCCACGTACCCGCCGCCGCGGGTGACCTTCGTGCGGGGGGAGGGCTCCTACCTGTTCGACGCGGACGGCCGCCGCTACCTCGACTGCCTGTCGGGGTTGGCGGTGACATCGCTGGGTCATGCCCATCCCGCCGTCGCCGAGGCGCTGACGCGCCAGTCGTCGACCCTGCTGCACGTGTCCAACCTGTTCGGCAGCGAGCCCGGTCCCGAGGTGGCCCGGACGCTCGACCGCCTGGTCGGCGACGGCGAGCCCGCCGGCGGCCGGGTGTTCTTCTGCAACTCGGGGGCCGAAGCCAACGAGTGCGCCCTCAAGCTGGCCCGCCGGTTCGGGGGCCACGGGCGGTTCGTCGTGGTGTCGACCTACGGGAGCTTCCACGGCCGCACGCTCGCCACGCTGCACGCCACCGGCCAGCCGACCAAGCACGAGCCGTTCCAGCCGCTGCCGGAGGGCTTTCGCCACGTGGCGTGGAACGACCTCGACGCGTTGGCCTCAACCCTGGACCCGGGCGTGGCGGCCGTCATGCTCGAAGCGGTCCAGGGCGAGGGCGGCATCAACCCCGCCAGCCCCGAGTACTTCCGGGGCGTGCGGAAGCTGTGCGACGAGCGGGGCGCGCTCCTCGTGGTCGACGAGGTGCAGACGGGCCTCGGGCGGACGGGCCGCTGGTTCGGCTTCCAACACTTCGGCGTGCAGCCCGACGTGGTCACCATGGCGAAGGCGCTGGGCAACGGGGTGCCGATCGGCGCCTGCTGGGCGCGGGCGGACGTGGCCGAGGCGTTCCGACCCGGCGACCACGCCACGACCTTCGGGGGCCAACCCCTGGCGACGGCCGCCGCCCGGGCCGTACTCGCCGTCATGGAGTCCGAGAACGTGCCGGCTCGGGCGGCTCGGGCCGGTGCCCGGTTCGGGGAGCGGCTGGCGTCGCTGCCCGCCGTCGCCGGCGTGCGCGGGTTCGGCCTGCTGCTCGGCGTCGAGCTGGTGGACCGGGACGCCGCCGCCGTCACGGCAGCGCTCCTGGACGCAGGCTTGGTCGCCAACGCTGTCACCCCGACGGCGCTGCGCCTCGCTCCCTCGCTGCTCATCAGCGACGACGAGATCGACGAGGCCGTCGAGATCATCGGGAAGGTGCTGGCGTGAGCCTGCGCCATCTCCTCGAGCTGGACGACCTGTCGCCGGACGAGCTGCGCGAGGTGCTGCGGCGAGCCGAGACGCCCCCCATCCATCACCCGCTGGCGGGGCGGACCGTGGGCCTCTACTTCGAGAAGCCCTCGCTGCGGACCCGGCACTCCTGCGAGGTGGCCGTGGTCGAGCTCGGGGGCCACCCCGTCACCTTCCACCGCGACGAGGTGGGCGGGGGCGAGCGCGAGCCCATCGCCGACATCGCCCGCGTGCTCTCGGGCTACCACGCGCTTCTCGGAGCCCGCGTCTTTGACAACCGGCTGCTGGAGGAGTTGGCGGCTGCCGCCAGCATCCCGGTCGTCAACCTGCTGTCCGACCGGGGCCATCCCTGTCAGGCGCTGGCCGACCTGCTCACGATGCGGCAGGCCCAGCGTGAGCTCGCCGGCACCACCGTGGCCTGGGTGGGGGACTTCAACAACGTGGCCCGGTCGCTCGCCATCGGCGCCACGATGCTGGGCATGAAGGTGCAGCTGGCCTGCCCGCCCGGCTACGGCCCCGGGGAGGACGACCTCGACCGCCTGCGGGCCCTGGGCGGCGTCCCGATGGTCACCAGCCGCCCCGACGAGGCCGTGGCGGGGGCGGCCGCCGTCCACACCGACGTGTGGGCCTCGATGGGCCAGGAGGCGGAGGCCGAGGCCCGTGCCCGCGCCTTCGAGGGGTTCACCGTCGACGACCGCCTCATGGCGGCCGCCGGCCCCGCGGCGCTGTTCATGCACTGCATGCCCGCACACCGCGGGCAGGAGGCGGCGGCCTCCGTGGTGGACGGCCCCCAGAGCCGGATGATCCCCCAGGCCCACAACCGCGTGCCCAGCATGCGGGGGCTGTTGAGCTGGCTGGTGGAGGAGTCCCGCACGTGAGCGCCGCCCGCTCCCCGACGCGCACGCTCGCCAAGCCGCAGCGCCAGCACCGGGTGGCGCGCCTGCTGTCCGATCACGCGGTCACCAGCCAGACGCAGCTCGTCGACCTGTTGGCGGCCGACGGCGTGTCGGCCACCCAGGCCACGGTGTCCCGCGACCTCGAGGACCTCGGCGCCATCAAGGTGCGGGGGCCTGGCGGCCAGACCGTCTATGCCATCCCCGAGCTGCCGACCGAGCAGCGCGCCCCCCAGGACCACCTGCGCCGGGTCCTCTCCGAGTGGGTGGTGGAGGTGGCGCACTCGGCGAACCTGGTGGTGGCGCGGACGCCCCCCGGCTCGGCCCACGTGGTGGCCTCGGCGATCGACCGGTCGGGGCTCCCCGGCGTCGTCGGGACGGTGGCCGGGGATGACACGATCATCGTGGTGGTGGCCGAGGACACGACCGGCCAGGCCCTGGCCGGCCAGCTCGGCGAGATGGCCGGGCTGTAGATCGGAAGCTCGGAAGAAGGAACGCTCATGCCGAAGAAAGTCGTTCTTGCGTACAGCGGTGGCCTCGACACCTCGGTCGCCGTGCGCTGGATGACCGACAACTACGGCGTCGAGGTGATCGCCCTGGCGGTCGACGTCGGCCAGTCGTCGGACGACAGGGATGTCCTGCGCGAGCGGGCTCTGGCGGCCGGCGCGGTCGACGCCCTGGTGGTGGACGCCCGCGACGAGTTCGCCGCCGAGTACTGCGTGCCGGTGCTCAAGGCCAACGCCCTGTACGAGGGTCGCTACCCGCTGGTCTCGGCACTCTCGCGCCCGGTGATCGTCAAGCACCTGGTGGCGGCCGCGCGCGAGCACGGGGCCGACGCCGTCGCCCACGGCTGCACCGGGAAGGGCAACGACCAGGTTCGCTTCGAGGTGTCGTCCCGGGCCCTGGCCCCCGACCTCGACGTGCTGGCTCCGGTGCGCTCGTGGGGCCTGACCCGCGAGGAGAGCATCCTCTACGCCTACGACCACGGCATCCCGATCACGGCGACCAAGGAGAAGCTCTACTCGATCGACGACAACCTCTGGGGTCGCGCCATCGAATGCGGCGAGATGGAGGACCCCTGGGCCGACCCGCCGCCGGCTGTGTGGCTGCTCACCCGGCCGACCGCCACGGAGCCCCGCGACGTTGTGATCGGCTTCGACCGGGGCGTCCCGGCGTCGCTGGACGGCGTGGCCCTCGGTCCCGCCGAGCTCATCCAGCGGCTCGCTGAGGCTGTCGGGTCCTACGGCTGGGGGCGCATCGACATGGTCGAGAACCGCCGGGTGGGCATCAAGAGCCGCGAGACCTACGAGTGCCCGGCCAGCCTGGCCATCATGCTGGCCCACGCCGACCTCGAGTCCATCTGCCTCGAGCGGGACCTGCAGCGCGAGAAGACTCGGCTCGAGAGCCGCTACGCGGAGCTCGTGTACGACGGCCTGTGGTTCAGCCCGCTCCGCCTGGCCCTCGACGCCTTCGTGGACGAGAGCCAACGGCACGTGACCGGCGAGGTGCGGCTCCACCTGACGCCCGGGTCGGTCCAGGTGACCGGCCGGCGGAGCCCCCACAGCCTGTACGACTACGGCCTCGCCACCTACGACGCCGCCGACAGCTTCCGGCACGCCGACAGCGAGGGCTTCGTTCGGCTCTGGGGCCAGGGCATCGAGACCTGGTCGCGGGTCCAGGGGCCGGCCGCCGGAGCCGAGGGGACCGGTGCCGAGGGCCCGTGAGCACGCTCTGGCACGGCCGCCTCGCCGGGCAACCGGCCGACGATCTGCTGGCCTTCACCGTCAGCCTCCCCTACGACCGGCGCCTCGCGGCTGACGACCTGGAGGGGAGCCGGGCCCACGTCGCCGGCCTGACCCGAGCGGGCATCCTCGGCGACGACGAGGCGGACCTGGTGCGAGCCGCCCTCGACCGGGTGGGCGAGGAGCTAGGGGCCGGCACGTTCGCCTTCGAGGCCGGTGACGAGGACATCCACACCGCCATCGAGCGGCGGGTCACCGCGCTCGCTGGCCCGGCGGGGGCCAAGCTCCACACCGGACGCAGCCGCAACGACCAGGTCGCCACCGCCCTGCGCCTGTGGTGCAAGCGCGAGCTCACGGCCATCGGCGAGCGCGTGCTGGCGTTGCAGCGCGTGTTGCTGGAGCGGGCGCGCGAGGCGGGCCCCGCCTACCTGCCCGGCTACACGCACCTCCAGCGGGCCCAGCCGGTCACGCTCGCGCACCACCTGCTGGCCCACGGCTGGGCGCTGGCGCGGGACGTCGATCGGCTCGTGGACTGCCGCCGGCGGGTCGACGTGTCCCCGCTGGGTGCGGGCGCCCTGGCCGGCTCTTCGCTGCCTCTCGATCCCGACTTCACCGCCGAGCGGCTGGGCTTCGCCGCCCGCTTCGAGAACAGCCTCGACACCGTGAGCGACCGCGACTTCGTGGCCGAGGCGCTGGGCGCGCTGAGCCTGGTGGCGGTGCACCTGTCGCGCCTCGGCGAGGAGGTCGTCCTGTGGTCGAGCGACGAGTTCGGCTTCGTGCGCCTGGACGACGCCTACGCCACCGGCTCGTCCATGCTGCCCCAGAAGAAGAACCCGGATGTCGCCGAGCTCGCCCGGGGCAAGGCGGGGCGCGTGATCGGCCACCTGGCGGCGGTCCTGGCGACGCTCAAGGGCCTGCCGCTCAGCTACAACCGCGACCTCCAGGAGGACAAGGAGCCGCTGTTCGACGCGGTCGACCAGGTGTCGCTCGCGCTCGCCGCCCTGGCGGGCGTGTACGGCACGCTGGATTTCGACCTGGAGCGCATGCAGCAGGCCGCCGATTCGCCGTACGCCGCAGCCACCGACCTGGCCGAGCTGCTGGTGGACCGGGGCGTCCCATTCCGTGACGCCCACGCGCTGGTGGCCGGATTGGTGCGTGACAGCCTGGAGCGCCGCGTGCCCCTGGCCGAGCTGGTGGAGGCCCATCCCGACCTCGGGGCGGAGGGCGCCGCCCTGCTGGAGCCCGGCCGCCCGGTGGCCCGCCGCCGCACGCCCGGCGGCGCCGGGCCCGACGCCGTGGCCGTGCAGCTGGACCGGTTCGAGCGCCGGCTGGCCGTCGATGCCGAGCGGCTGGGGGTCACGCCGCCATGATGGTCACATGACATCGGTCTCCTACCGCCACGAGGTGCGGGTCCGCTACGGCGAGGTCGACATGCAGCGTCACGTCTTCAACGCCCACTACCTCGCCTACATCGACGACGCCTTCGACTGCTGGCTGCGCTCGCGGCTCGGCCAGGAGTACGAGTCGGGCTTCGACATGGTGCTCAAGCGGGCGGACATCACCTGGGACGGCGGGGCGTCCTTCGGTGACGTCTTGGCCATCGACGTCGCCGTGCGCCGCTGGGGCACGAGCAGCTTCGACATCGGCTACGAGGGATCGGTGGAGGAGCGCCCGGTGTTCAACGCCACAG
>DASQUY010000257.1:0-5726 GCA_035641055.1 Acidimicrobiales bacterium
TGCCGCCGGCAGCGAGCCCCGCGGCGGCCCCCGCCGTCGCCCGGGCCGACGGCGCGACACCGCCGGCGCCACCCGCACCACCGACGCCACCACGGCCGATGCCGGCAGCGACGCCAAAACCCGCACTGCCGCCGGCGTCGACGACGACGTCCGCCGAGCGGTGCCCGCGCAACGCCTGCCTCGCTTCCAGGCCCAGCTCCGGCAGGCGTCGGAAGCGTTCCGGCGCGAGCGCTACGAGGAAGCCCGCCGGACCGTCCGTCCGCTCGCCGAGCAGGCTCCGTCGGCATCCTCGGTCCGTGAGCTCCACGGGCTCACGCTCTACCGGCTGGGTCGCTGGGCCCCGGCGGCACGGGAGCTCGAGGCGTTCCGCGCTCAGACCGGCAGCGTGGAGCAGAACCCGGCGCTGGCCGACTGCTACCGAGCGCTCGGCCGGTACGCCGAGGCCGAGGCGCTGTGGGACGAGCTGCGGGCCGCCAGGCCGGGCGCCGAGGTCATGGCCGAGGGCCGGATCGTGGCGGCCGGCGCCCTCGCCGATCAGGGCCGGCTCGACGAGGCGATCCGCCTCCTCGAACAGGGCAACCGTGCCACGCGGACGCTGCGCCTGCGTCACCTGCGCATGACCTACGCCCTGGCAGATCTGTACGAGCGGGCGGGCGACCTGCCTCGGGCCCGCGAGCTGTTCGCCCGCGTGGCCTCGGCGGATCCCGGGTTCTTCGACGTCGAGGCCCGGGTCGGCGCACTCGGGTAGCGACCCGGCCCCGAGCACTACCCTGGGGGGTGACGAGACGCCACGACCGAGGAGACCAGCCGTGGACATCCAGAGCCTGCTCGGAGACGAGGCCGAGAGCCTGCTCACCCACGAGTCCAAGGGCATCCCCGCCGACGACCTCAACCTGCCCGGTCCCGACTTCGTCGACCGGGTGTTCGCGCCGTCCGACCGCTCCCCCCGGGTGCTGCGCAACCTGCAGTCGCTGTTCGACCACGGGCGGTTGGCGGGCACGGGCTACGTGTCGATCCTGCCGGTCGACCAGGGCATCGAGCACTCGGCGGCGGCCAGCTTCGCCCCCAACCCGCAGTACTTCGACCCCCGCAACATCGTGGAGCTGGCGATCGAGGGTGGCTGCAACGCCGTGGCCACGACCTTCGGCGTGCTGGGCTCCCAGTCCCGCGCCTACGCCCACAGGATCCCGTTCATCGTCAAGCTGAACCACAACGAGCTGCTCACCTACCCCAACCGCTACGACCAGGTGATGTTCGGCTCGGTCGACCAGGCGTTCGACCTCGGCGCCGCGGGCGTGGGCGCCACCATCTACTTCGGCTCCGAAGAGTCGATGCGCCAGCTCCAGGAGGTGACCGCAGCCTTCGCCCAGGCCCACGAGATGGGCATGTTCACGGTCCTGTGGTGCTACCTGCGCAACTCGGCCTTCAAGAAGGACGGGGTCGACTACCACAACGCCGCCGACCTGACCGGCCAGGCCAACCACATGGGCGTGACCATCGAGGCCGACATCATCAAGCAGAAGCTGCCGACCACCAACGGCGGCTACACCGCCTTCGAGGGCTACGGCAAGACGAACAAGGCCGTCTACGACAGCCTGACCTCCGACCACCCGGTCGACCTGTGCCGCTGGCAGGTGGCGAACAACTACATGGGACGCATCGGCCTCATCAACAGCGGTGGCGAGTCGAAGGGGGCGTCCGATCTCGCCGAGGCCGTGCGAACGGCGGTCATCAACAAGCGGGCGGGCGGCATCGGCCTCATCTCGGGCCGCAAGGCGTTCCAGCGCCCGACGGCCGATGGCGTCGAGCTGCTCAACGCCATCCAGGACGTCTACCTCGACCGGACGGTCACCGTCGCCTGATTCGCTCGCACCCTCGGGCGGCATCTGAGCGTTTGCTTCCGGTTGGGCAGTTGTGTGTCCCGCTGGGCCCGTTGCCGCCGGTTGCGACCGCAGAAGCGGCCGGGATTCGCGCTCAGCGTGGTATCGGCTGGTCCCCACGGCCCGATTCGCCACGTTGTGCAGCGGGGGCGGTAGGGTCGAATCAAGAAGGAACCACGCCGAAGGGGGGCGGGTTTGTCCGAGACCACACAGCATCCGAGAGCCCCCGAGGTGCTCGACCGCGTCGTCATCCGGTTCGCGGGCGACTCGGGTGACGGCATGCAGCTCACGGGTGACCGGTTCACCACGACGAGCGCCCTCTACGGCAATGACCTGGCCACGCTCCCGGACTTCCCGGCCGAGATCCGGGCGCCGGCGGGGACCCTGGCCGGCGTGTCGGCCTTCCAGGTCCACATCTCCGACCACGACATCACCACTCCCGGTGACGCCCCCAACGTGCTGGTGGCGATGAACCCGGCCGCCCTGCGCAGCCAGCTGGGCCAGGTGGCGTCGGGGGCGACGATCCTGCTCAACAGCGACGCCTTCGACGAGCGCCACCTCGCCAAGGCTGGCTACACCGACGATCCCCGCCACGACGGCAGCCTCGACGCCTACACGGTCTACGAGGTGCCCATGACCTCCCTCACGAAGGGCGCGGTCACCCCCCTCGGCGTCAAGCCTCGTGACGCCGAGCGCTCGAAGAACTTCTTCGCCCTCGGGCTGATCTCCTGGATGTACACACGGCCGGCCGAGCCCACGCTCGAGTGGATCCAGCGGCGGTTCGTGTCCAAGCCCGACGTGGCCGAGGCCAACACCGTCGCCTTCAAGGCCGGCCACGCCTTCGGCGAGACGGCAGAGCTGTTCGACCACCCCTACGAAGTGCGGCCGGCCACGCTGCCCGCCGGCACGTACACCAACATCACGGGCAACACCGCCCTCGCCTGGGGCCTGATCGCCGCCAGCCAGCTCTCCGGTATGCCGCTGTTCCTCGGGTCGTATCCCATCACCCCGGCGTCGGACATCCTCCACGAGCTGTCGAAGCACAGGAACTTCGGCGTCCGCACGCTGCAGGCCGAGGACGAGATCGCCGGAATTGGCGCCGCGCTGGGCGCCGCCTACGGCGGCCACCTGGGCGCGACCACGACCAGCGGCCCCGGCATGGTCCTCAAGGCCGAGACCATGGGCCTGGCCGTCAGCCTCGAGCTGCCCCTCATCGTCATCGACATCCAGCGGGGCGGACCGTCGACCGGCCTGCCCACCAAGACCGAGCAGGCCGACCTGCTCATGGCGTACTACGGGCGGCACAGCGAGGCGCCGCTACCGATCGTGGCGGCCCGCAGCCCGGGTCACTGCTTCGAGACGGCGCTCGAGGCGGCCCGCATCGCGCTCACGTGGCGCACACCGGTCATCCTGCTGTCCGACGGCTACCTGGCCAACGGCTCCGAGCCCTGGCTCCTGCCCGACGTCGAGAGCCTGCCCGACCTCCGGCCGGCGTTCGCCACCGAACCCAACCACGTGCTCGACGACGGCGAGGCCGAGTTCCGGCCCTACGTACGTGACCCCGAGACCCTCGCCCGCGAGTGGGCGCTGCCGGGCACGCCCGGGCTCATCCACCGGATCGGCGGCCTCGAGAAGGAGGAAGGCACGGGCAACGTCAGCTACGACCCCGCCAACCACGAGCAGATGGTGAGGACCCGCGCCGAGAAGGTGGCGCGGGTGGCGGCATCGATCCCCGACGTGGAGGTCAGCGGCGACGCCGACGACGCCGACCTGCTGGTGGTCGGCTGGGGCTCGACCTGGGGTGCCATCGACGGCGCCGTGAGCCGCGCCCGGCACGCCGGCCACCAGGTCGCGCACGCCCACCTGATGCACCTCAACCCCTTCCCGCGCAACCTGGGCGACGTGCTGCGCCGCTACCCGCGCGTGTTGGTCCCCGAGCTCAACCTGGGCCAGCTCGCCCACCAGCTCCGGGCCGAGTACCTGGTTGACGCCCGCACGGCCTCCAAGGTGCGGGGGCTGCCGTTCACGGCCGCCGAGCTCGAGCAGGCGATCATCGACCACCTCAAGGACGGGGCCTAGCACCGATGAGCGAGACCACCATCCCCGTGACCACCCGCAAGGACTGGACCAGCGACCAGGAGGTGCGCTGGTGCCCCGGCTGCGGCGATTACTCGATCCTGGCCGCCGTCCAGCTGCTCATGCCCGAGCTCGGCGTACGGCGCGAGGACACGGTGTTCGTGTCGGGAATCGGCTGCGCCGCCCGCTTCCCCTACTACATGAACACGTACGGCGTGCACACGATCCACGGTCGGGCGCCCGCCATCGCCACCGGGCTGGCGCTGACGCGTCCCGACCTCCACGTGATCGTGGTGTCGGGTGACGGCGACGCCCTGTCCATCGGCGGCAACCACCTCATCCACGCGCTGCGGCGCAACGTGAACATCACCATCTTGTTGTTCAACAACCAGATCTACGGCCTGACCAAGGGCCAGTACTCGCCGACCAGCGAGGTCGGCAAGGTCACCAAGTCGACCCCATTCGGCAGCCTCGACCATCCCTTCAACCCCGTGAGCCTGGCCATCGGGGCCGAGGCGTCGTTCGTCGCCCGCACCCACGACATGGACCGGGGCCACATGATGGAGACGTTCCGGCGGGCCTTCGAGCACCGGGGCTCGTCGCTGGTGGAGATCTACCAGAACTGCAACGTCTTCAACGACGGCGCCTTCGAGATGCTCACCGCCAAGCAGAACCGCGAGTTGATGCTCATCGCGCTGCGCCACGGTGAGCCCATCCGCTTCGGTCCCGAGGGCGCCATGGGGGTCGTGATCGACGCCCAACACGGTGCGCACATCGTCGATGTGGCTGACGTGGGCGAGGACGCCCTGCTGGTGCACGACGAGACCCGGGACGATCCCAGCGTGGCGTTCATGCTGTCGCGCCTGGCCCGCGGGCCCGACGAGCCCACGCCCATCGGCGTGTTCCGTGACGTGGTGCGGCCCGATTACGGCGGCGCGCTCGACCAGCAGATCGCCGCCGCCCAGCAGGAGCGGGGCCCGGGCGACCTGGCGGCGTTGCTGCGCTCGGGTGCCACGTGGGAAGTCGCCGCCAACTGACCACGGCCAGCCACAACCTGAACGATCGGGCGGTCAGCCGTGCACCGTCGGGCCGGCGCGCTCGACGCTCAGGCGCAGCAGCACGCGCCGGTCGCGCTCCATCGTGGCCCGGTAGTCCGCCCAGTCGGGGTGCTCACCGCTGATGCGCCGGTAGTACTCGACCAGCGGCTCCATGGCGTCCGGCAGCGACACGATCTCCACCGGCCCCTCCACCTGCACCCACTGGCCGAAGAAGCGGTCGGTGAAGGCGCACAGCGCCGCGTAGGGCAGGGCGCGGAGGTGGCGCACCTTGTACGCCGTCTCGCGGCTGGAGATCTCGACGCGGCCTCGGTCGTCGACACCGACGGTGACCGGCGACATCTGGGGCGAGCCGTCGGCCCGGGTCGTGGCCAGCACGGCCCAGTGGTGCTGGCGGAGGAAGGCGAGGGCAGCGTTGACGTCCATCGTTGCTCTCCTCTGATCAGCCGAGGTCGCGGAAGACGAGGCCGGTCTTGGGCTTGGGGTGGAAGAACGTGGTCTTGGGGGGCATGCGCTCGCCGCCATGTGCGGTGGCCTCGATCTGCGCCACCATGGCCGGGCGGAGCAACACGCCCGCCTGGGCGTGTCCCTCGGACACGGCCCGGCGCACGTTTTCGGGACCGTGCTGGAAGGCGACCCGGTAGGACGGCTCGTCCGCCAGCGCCACGCTCAGGGCGAGATCGAGGCGGGCCGAGTCGAGGTCGCGCGCCTCGGT
>DASQUY010000258.1:0-8919 GCA_035641055.1 Acidimicrobiales bacterium
GCGATCGCGGTAGGCGTACCGCAGGCTGTGCATCACCTGCTCGTTGGCGGCACGGCGAGACCGGCTCTTGTTGCCGTAGTAGCCCTTGGCGCGCTCGAGCGTGACGCGGCGCTTCTTCTTGGCGTGGACGGCTCGCTTCACCCGGGCCATGGGGGAGCTCCTTTCGTCGGTGGGCGGAGGGACGGGCGCAGGCGGCGGGTCAGCGCCCGAGCATCCGCTTGATGCGCGCCTCGTCGCCGGGATGCAGCTTCGCGGGACGGGCCAACCGGCGCTTGTGCGCCGCGGTCTTCTTCCCGAGCATGTGGTTGAGGTTGCTCTGCCGGCGGCGGATCTTGCCCGATCCGGTGACCTTGAATCGCTTGGCGGGACCCCTGCGGGTCTTCATCTTGGGCATGGCTGCGGCTCTCTCAGAGGCTCGGTGGACAGGTCCACCTCGTCTTGGCTCTCGTCTGCGTTGCTGTCTGGAGGCCTCGCTGTCTGGGCTGGTGCATGGTGCAGATTCCGTACTGTTCCTCACGTGCTGGCGGCCTACCCGCTCGGCCGCTCAGTTCGTCGCTCGACGGTCGGTGCTCGCTGTCGTGGCCGAGCCGTCGGCGCTGGCCTCCCGCTTGGCTCGCTGGCTGGCAGCCTGCGCTTTGCGGTCCGGTGCCAGCACCATGGTCATGCTGCGGCCGTCGACCCTCGGGAAGACCTCGACGCGGGCGAGGTGCTGCACCGCTTCGACGACATTGTCGAGGATCCGGCGACCGAGCTCGGGGTGGAGCATCTCGCGACCCCGGAACGTCAGGGTCACCTTCACCCTGTGCCCGTCCTGGAGGAACCGCTCGACCTTGCGGGTTTTGGTGTTGAAATCGCCTCCGGAGATCTTCGGCCGATACTTCATCTCCTTGACGGAGACGCTGCTCGCCTTGCGTCGGGACTCCTTGGCCTTCTGCGCCGCCTCGTACTTGTACTTGCCGTAATCCATGATCCGGCAGACAGGGGGGTTCGCCTGGGGCGCCACCTCGACGAGGTCGAGGTCGGCCTCCCGGGCGATGGCCAAGGCCTCGGGCAGCGGCCTGATGCCGACCTGCTGGCCGTCCGAACCGACGAGCCGCACCTCACGAGCGCGGATGCGGTCGTTGATCCGGGGTTCGTTGTTGTTCGCGCCCGTAGCTATGGCCGCTTACTCCTCATTGATACGCAGACACCTCCGTGGCATGTGCTTGCTGAGCTGTGATGACCTCGACACCCACACCGAAAACGACGATGCGGACGCCGGGAAGCCGACGTCCGCCAACGAAACTGCGCGGCGAGCGATCGACCCGGACGCACCTGCCCCGATTGCCGGGACGGTGGCCGGGTGGGGACCCAACGCCACGCCAAGCCGCACCGACGAGCCCCACTTCCCATGAGGTTGTCCGGCGTAGGCTACCAGGAAGGAACGAGCCGTCCACCCCCAGAAGCAACGATGAGCAGCCTTTGGACCCCCTCCGGAGAGCATCCCGTCGACCGGCCCGGCCGGCCGGCGACCGGCGAGACCGCACCCCCGCGCCCTCAGCCCCCACCGACCGCCCCACCCGGCGCGGCAGGGCAGCCCGAGGGCGCCCCGTCGCTCGAAGACCTCTCGCCCGAGGAGCGTGCGCAGGCGGAGGAGATCGCACGCCAGGTCGACGAGGCGCGTCGGCAGCTCCTGGAGGCCCCCGCCGGCACCGTGGTCGGCCAGCAGGCCCTCCAGTTCTACGAGCTCGCCGCCCTCCACCTGTCGCAGGCCGAGCCCCGGCTCGACGACGCCCGGATCGCCATCGACGCCTTTGCGGCTGTCGTGGGTGGGCTCGGCAGCCGGCTCGGTGACGCCGAGCAGCCCCTGCGTCAGGCGCTCCACCAGATCCAGCTCGCCTTCGTCGAGGCCTCCCGCCGGTCGGGGAGCGACGCGCAATAACCGAACTTGCGGTGGTTAGAGGGCCTATGACCCCGCTAACCACCGCACGTTCGTGGTGGTGAAAGTCACAGCTTCTCCACGTCGGCGGCCTCCCAGCGCCCCAGCAGGCCCGGTACCACCCGGAACTGCACCCGCCGGCCGGCCTCGACCGTCCGGCTGCCGTCGGTGATGGCCGTGCAGTGGAACGGGAGCTCGGCGTCGTCGTCCGCCCGGATCACCCCCCACCCCCGGGCTTCGTCGAAGCTGGCGACCACCCCGGTGTCCGACGCGAACGCCGCCATCAGTGGATGATCTTGGCGAGGGGCAGCTCGATGATGTCGCTGGCGCCGGCCTCCTTCAGCGCCGGGATGAGGGTGTTGACGACCGACTTGGCCACGACGGTCTCCACGGCGTAGCCGTCCTCGCTGAACAGTTTGGACACGGTCGGGGCCTTCATCGCCGGCATCAGCCGGATGACGTCGTCCAAGTCGTCGCCGCCCACGTTGAGCTTCACGAGGACCTTGCCGCGGGCCTCGAGCACCCCGTCGAGCAGGACCTTGATCTGCAGCATCGCCTGCCGCTTGGCCTCGTCCTCGTGGGCGGCCCGGTTGGCGATCAGCGCCGTGAAGCTGGGCAGCACCTCGGCGATGACCCGCAGGTTGGCGGCGCGCAGCGCCCGCCCCGTCTCGGTGCCGTCGACGACGCAGTCGACGATGTCGGGCACCTTCGCCTCGGTGGCGCCGTAGGACAGCCGCACGTCGGCGCGCACGCCTCGCCCGGCGAGGAACCGCTGCGCCAGGCCCGGGTACTCGGTCGACACCCGCACGCCATCAGGCAGGTCTTCGATCTTGTCCCAGGGCGAGTCCTCGGCCACGGCGACGACGATGCGGTAGGGGTTCGACGACGCCTTCGAGTACTCCAGCTCGCCGAGGAGGACGACGTCGCTCTCGGTCTCCTCCACCCAGTCCCGCCCGGCGATGCCCAGGTCGAACAGCCCCTCGGCCACGTAGCGGGGGATCTCCTGGGGCCTGAGGATGCGCACCTCGTCGATGCGCGGGTCGTCCACGAACGCCCGGTACTCGACGTCGGACGAGCGGTTGACCGTGAGGTCGGCCGCCTCGAAGAGTTCGAGCGTCGCCCGCTCGAGCGAGCCCTTGGGGAGGACGAGCTTCAGCACGCCGTGAGGCTACCGGGCAACTTGCGGTGGTCAGAGGGGTTATAGCGCCCCTAACCACCGCACGTTCGTCAGGGGTTGGGGCTGTCGACGAGGGCATCGAGGGCGGCCAGCACCCGCTTGGGGCTCAAGGGGAGCTGGCGGAGCCGTGCGCCCGTCGCTTGGAAGACGGCATTGGCGATGGCGGCCGGCGTCGGGCCGGTGACCGCCTCGGCCGCTCCGAGCACGCGCTGGTCGGGACGGTGCAGGAGCCGGGTCTCGACCCGCGGCACCTCGGAGAAGCGCAGGATCGGATAGCTGTCCCAGTCCGTGCACGTCACGTGTCCGTTCTCGACCGTGAGCTCCTCGCGGAGCGTCCAGCTGGCCGCCTGCACGAACCCGCCCTCGAGCTGGTTGGCGAGGCCGCCCGGATCGATGACCTCGCCCGCGTCGGCTGCGATCCACGCACGCTGGAGCCGGATCGCACCCGTGCGAGCGTCCACGGCGGCCTCCGCCACCACGGCGACGTACGCCTTCACGTTCTCGTACCGGGCGAAGGCGAGGCCTCGCCCGGGCGCGTCGACCCCCCCAGGTGCGGTCAGGCCCCCGGCGAGCTCGACGGCGGCGTCGATGACCTCGACGGCACGGCGATTCGTGAGGTGCAGCGCACGGAACCGATCGGGTGGGACGCCAGCGGCGTGGGCGAGCTCGTCCATGAAGGACTCGATGGCGAACACGTTGGCGAAAGCACCCAGGCTTCGGGTCGAGGACGTGCGGATCGGGCAGCCACCGACGAAGTGGGCAGCGATGCGCCGGTCGCCGACGTCGTAGAGCGGATCGGCGTTGCGGTGCGCGCCGCTGTGGAACCCACCGCGCGGTTGGGACCCGGGCCGACGGCGGGCGTCGGCCTGTGACCATGCCGCCAGCAGCCCCGAGCGTTCCGGCCCCATCGGAAACGGGCGGCTGCCGTGGCTGTAGCTGTACACGTCGTGGTTCCACGAGCGCAGGCGGCCGTGCTCGTCCAGCCCGGCCGAGAGGGCGACCGTCATGGCCGGTGAGGCGGGTTCGAGACGGTGCTCGTCGGCCCTCGACCACTGCACCTTGACGGCTGGGCCCGGGCGATGGACGGCGACGAGGGCGGCGTCGAACGCCGCGTCGTCCGCGCCGTTGTGCCCATAACAGCCGGCGCCGTCGACGTGGCGGACCGTCACGGCCTCGACCGGCAGGCCGAGGGCCTCCGCCACCGCCGGGCGGAGCGGCTCGACGCCCTGGCTGTGCGTCCACACCTCCAGCCGACCGCCGTCGTAGCGGGCGACGGCCGAGGACGGACCGATCGACCCGTGGAGCAGGAAGGGCTTCGCGTAGGTCGCCGAGAGGGCCGTGGCCGCGTCCCGATGGCTCAGCGGGGGACCGGGATCGGCCTCGGTGGCCGTGCCCTCGTCCACCAGGACGGACGACTCGACCGCGGCCACCATCCGCTGGGGATCGGCCGGCGCGTCCGGTCCGGGCGGGGGGTCACGCCACCGCAGGCGCTCGCGCACGACGTCGGCCGCGAGGACCGCGTTGCCCTCCCGGTCGGCGACGACGGCGACGAAGCTGCCGTCGACGACGATGTCGATCGGCACGCCGAGGACCCGTCGGACGGCGGCGGCGAGGGCCTCCGGATCGGCGGGCTCGGTGAGGGCGTGCTCGATCCACCCAGGCCGGACCACGCGGGCGTGGCGCACGGTGTGCGGGCGGTTGTCGTCGGCTGCGACGTCCCGTGAGCGCGTCACCGCCCCGAGGTCGTGGACGAACACCGGCTCTCCCCGGATCTTGGCCGGGAGGTCGACGCGGGGGAGCCCCCGGCCGGTCCACCGCCGTTCGCGCGGGGCGACCGTCGCCGCCGCCCCGTCGATGGTCACTCCGAAGCCCGCCTCGGCGACCAGCTCCCAGTACGAGACGGCCCGGCCGTCGCTCGATCGGACGCTGCCGTCGGCACACGACAGCTCGGCGGCGGGAACGCCCAGGTGATCGGCGGCACGGGCGACGAGAGCCCGCCGGGCGTGGGCACACGCCTGCCGGACCGCCATCGCACCCTGCTCGATCGACCCGCTTCCCGCGGTGATGCCTTCGTTCGGGGACGAGCCGGTGGCCGGGCCTTCGATGTCGATCAGGCCCGGGTCGACGGCGAGCTCGTCGGCCGCCACCGCCACGAGCGCGGTGCGGATGCCCTGTCCCAGCTCGGCCTTGCCGGTTCGGACGATGACCCGTCCCGCCCGCAGCGCCAGCCAGGCGTCGAGGTCGGGGGTGCGCGCCAAGCTGCCGAGCAGCCACCTCTCCCGTGAGGACGGGCTCTGGCGACCGGCGGTGTCAGTCATCGGCGATACCCAGCGCGGCGTAGGCCGCGGCGAGGATCCGCGGCTGGGAACCGCACCGGCACAGGTGATCGTCGAGGGCGCGGACCACGTCGTCGGCGGTCGGGGCGGCGGAGCGTTCCTGCAGGGCGGTGAGCGTGACGACGATCCCGGGCAGGCAGTAGCCGCACTGCCCGGCATCGCGCGCCACCATGGCCTCGACCACAGGCGCAGCTCGGCCGTCGGCCACGAGGCCCTCCAGCGTCGTCACGTCCCGACCGGAGGCCTCGCCGGCGGTGATCGAGCAGGAGAACGCCGGCATCCCGTCGACCAGCACGCAGCACGCGCCGCACTGCTCGGCGCCGCAGCCGTACTTGGCGCTGGCGCAGTTCAGCTCGCCGCGCAGCACCCAGAGCAGCGGAGACCGCTCGTGGGCCGCGACCTCGTGCTCGATCTCGTTGACCCGAACGGTGACCCCCACGAGGTGGACGCTACCAACGGGGTCGAGCGGCGTTCAGCCGGGGCTTCGCTCGGGCTGAGGGCGGAAGCGACGCACGTGGCCCGCCATCTCCACGGCGACGAGGGCGGCCTCCTCGCCGACGTTGTGCCCGCCCGGGCCCTCGCTGCGGGCCTCGGCCTGCGCCTCGTCCTCGGTGGCCAACACGCCGAAGGCGACGGGGACCCCCGTGGCGAGCTGCACGTCCTGGATGCCGCGGGCACACTCCCCCGCCACCAGGTCATAGTGCCTGGTCTCGCCCCGGAGGACGAGGCCGACGCACACCACGGCGTCCACCCGGCCCGACTCGGCCAGCACCTTGGCGCCGAAGGGGACCTCGAACGACCCCGGCACCGACAGCTCGACGACGGCGTCGTCGGCCACCGACGCCTGGCGCAGGCCCCGGCGGACACCGTCGACGAGGCGGTCGACGATGGCGGCGTTCCAGCGCGCCCGCACGATCCCGATGCGGAGACCGGTGCCGTCGAGGCCGTCGGGCAGCGGTGGGCGCGCGTCGTGGGTGGCCATCGGCGTGACGGCTACAGCACGTCGTCGAGGTCTTCGATCAGGTGGCCCATGCGCTCGCGCTTGGTGCGCAGGTAGGCGAGGTTCTCGGGGGTCGGCACCGTCTGCAGCGGCACCCGCTCGACGATCTCGAGACCGAAGCCCGCCAGGCCACCCTTCTTCGCCGGGTTGTTGGTAAGCAGCCGCATCGTCGTGATGCCCAGGTCGACCAGGATCTGGGCGCCGATGCCGTACTCCCGGCTGTCCACCGGCAGGCCCAGCTTGATGTTCGCGTCGACCGTGTCGTGGCCCTCGTCCTGGAGCTGGTACGCCAGCAGCTTGTGACCGAGCCCGATGCCCCGGCCCTCGTGTCCCCGCAGGTACACGACGACGCCCAGCCCCTCGTCCGCCACCTGCTTCATCGCCGCCGAGAGCTGCGTGCCGCAGTCGCAGCGCAGCGACCCGAAGACGTCGCCCGTCAGGCACTCGGAGTGCACCCGGACCAGCACGTCGTCCTGGCCCTGCACCGCTCCCCGGACGAAGGCGACGTGCTGCTCCCCGTCCAGGACCGACTCGTAGGCGTAGCAGGCGAACTCGCCCCACTGGGTGGGGATCCGGGCCTCGGTGATGCGTCGCACCAGCTTCTCGGTCTGGCGCCGGTAGCGGATGAGGTCGGCGATCGAGATCATCACGAGGCCGTGCTCGTCGGCGAACCGCTCGAGCTCCGGCACGCGGGCCATGTCGTCCTTGGTCTCGTTGACCAGCTCGCAGAGCACGCCGGCCGGGTAGAGCCCGGCCATGCGGGTGAGGTCGATCGCCGCCTCGGTGTGGCCGGCCCGCTTGAGGACCCCGCCGTCCCGGGCCTCGAGCGGGAAGATGTGGCCCGGCCGCAGCAGGTCCGGCGGCCGGGTGGAGGGGTCGACCAGCGCCTGGATGGTGGCCGCCCGGTCGTGCGCCGAGATGCCGGTGGTCGTGCCGTGCGCATAGTCGACGCTCACCGTGAAGGCCGTGCGCATGGTCTCGGTGTTGTTGGCCACCATCAGCGGCAGGTCGAGCTCGCGGGCCCGTTCCCGGCTGATCGGCGAGCAGATCACGCCCGACGTGTGGTGCAGGAAGAACGCGATCCGCTCGGGCGTGGCGAACTCGGCGGCCATGATGAGGTCGCCCTCGTTCTCGCGGTCCTCGTCGTCGACCACGATGACGATCTCGCCGCGCCCGACGGCGGCGACCGCATCCTCGACCTTGGCGAATGGCATTTACGAATCCTTCCAGGCGAGGAGCCGCTCGACATGTTTCACCGTCACGTCGGCCTCGAGGTTCACCCGGTCCCCAGGGCCCTTGCGCCCAAGGGTCGTGACCGCCGCAGTGTGGGGGATGACGGCCACCGTGAAGCCGTCGTCGAGCACGTCGACCACCGTCAGGCTCACGCCGTCGACCGCGATCGAGCCCTTCTCCACGACGTAGCGCAGGAGGTCGCGGGGCACCTGCACCCGCAGGTCGGGCGCCGGCTCGACGACGGTGCCCACCCCGTCCACGTGGCCTTGGACGATGTGTCCGCCGAGGCGGTCGGTGGGCCGCAGCGGGCGCTCCAGGTTGACCGGATCGCCCGGGGCCCGGTCACCGAAGGTCGTGCGTCGCAGCGTCTCGTCGGCGAGGTCGGCCTCCCACCAGCCCGGGCCCAGATCCACCACGGTGACGCAGCACCCGTCGACGGCGATGGAGTCGCCGATCTTGGCATCCTCGGTCACGACCGACGCGTTGATCCGTGCCCTCGGGCCCTCGATCGAGGCGATCGAACCCAGTTCCTCGATGATCCCGGTGAACATCGTCATGGCTCCTTGTGGGGATGCAGGTCGACGCGCAGGTCGTCGCCCAGGGTGGTCACGGCGGCGATGCGGCCGCGCCAGGCCTCGGCCATCGTGGCGGCTCCCGGGCCCGTGAACAACCCGCGGGCGTCGTCGCCCCCGAGCAGCACGGGCGCCAGATACAGGACGTAGCGGTCGACGAGGCCGGCGCGGTGGAACGCCCCGGCCACGCTGGCGCCCCCCTCGACCAGGAGCTGCAGGACCCCTCGGCCACCAAGCTCGTCGAGGGCCGACCCCAGGTCACCGGCGAGCTCGAGGGCGGGATGGACCTTCGCGTCGGCCGGCGCCGTGCCCAGCACGACCCGGAGGGGATCGCGCCCCGGGACGTGACGGACGGTCAGCTCGGCGTCGTCGACGCGCACCGTGCCCGCCCCGACCAGCACGGCGTCGCTCTCGGCGCGCAGCCGGTGGGCGTCGGCGCGCGCCACCTCGCCGGTGATCCAGCGGCTGGTGCCGTCGGGCGCCGCGGTGCGGCCGTCGAGGCTGGTGGCCAGCTTGAGGACCACGTAGGGCCGCCCGGTCGCCCGGTGCTTGAGGTAGGGGGCGAGCTGGGCGCCGACGACGTCGGCGCCGACGCCGGCGGTGACCTCGATCCCGGCGGACCGGAGGCGGGCGATCCCCTCCCCGGCGACGCGCGGGTCGGGGTCGGTGACGCCGACGACCAC
>DASQUY010000259.1:0-8791 GCA_035641055.1 Acidimicrobiales bacterium
CCGTTCTCTTTGCACCATGTCCATGACCAACCACCTCCGCTCCCTCCTCCGGCGCCGCCGGCGCCTCGGCATCCTCGGCGCGGCCGCGCTCGTGGTCGTGGTCGGCCCGGTCCTGTTCCTCGCCACGCGCGGCGACGGCGAGCCGAAGCCGCCCACGACGACTGTCACCACCACGACGACGGTCCCCACGACGACGACGACGGCGCCGACGACGACCACCACCGCGCCGCCGGTGGCGCCGCTCACGGGTCGACAGGGTGACTTCAAGGGGCGGTTGAAGCGACCCGCCCTGTTCGTCAAGATCGACAACGTGTCGGCCGCCCGGCCCCAGTCGGGGCTCAATCATGCCGACATCGTGATCGAGGAGCCCGTGGAAGGGAACCTGACCCGGCTCGCCGCCGTCTTCCACTCCCGTAACGCGCCGGCCGTCGGCCCCGTCCGTTCGGTCCGTACCAGCGACCTCGAGCTCGTCCCGCTCTTCAGGCGACCGCTGTTCGCGTCCTCGGGCGGGAACAACGGCGTCGTGCCCCAGCTCGCCGAGGCGAACGTCGTGGACGTCGGCATGAACGTCAGCGCCGCCGGCTTCCGCCGGTCCCCCCATCGCCCGGCGCCGCACAACCTCTACTCGTCGACCCGCGAGCTCTACGCCAAGGCGCCGGAGTCACCCAAGCGGCCGAAGCCGGTGTTCTCCTACCTCGGCCGCCGCGAGCGCCTGCCGCGTGGGGCCAAGCCGGTCGGCGGCATCGCGCTCCGCTTCGGCGGGCCCGAGGTCTCGCGGTTCACCTGGGACGCCGCCAGCGGCACCTGGCTGCGCTCGCAGAGCGGCACGCCCCACGTCGGCGTTGGGGGCCGGCGCGTGTCGCCGAAGAACGTCGTCGTGCTGGGTATCAACTACGACTACTCCAACCAGCGCGGCCGGTCCGTACCGCACGCGGTCGTCACGGGCAAGGGCCCCGCCGTCGTCCTCACTCGCGGCAAGGCCGTCGAGGGCACCTGGAGACGCCCGACGCTCGGCCACCCGCTCAGGCTCGTCGCCGCCAACGGCAAGACCGAGATCAAGCTGACGCCCGGGCAGACCTTCATCGAGCTCCCCCAGCGCGGCGGCTGGTCGTTCTTCTGACGCCAGCCGCGGCGCGAAAACCCCCAAGATTGCTGGACTGTCGGCCCGTGCGACGCCACCGGCCGGTTCGGCGCCCGTCGCCCGGACGCCGGCGCCCGTCGCGAAAACGCTGGAATCTCAAGGGCTTCGCGCGACGAAAGTAGTGCGCCGGGCGGAAAGACTCGTAAGAATACGCGGTATCCGCGTGTCATGGGGTCGTGTTGAGAAAACTGAGCGGCGATCCCCAGACCTAGGAGGAACCGTGAACCGACGAGATCTCGTCCTTGCCGTGTCCAACCAGACCGGTGTCGAACGGAGGCAGGTCGACAGCGTGCTCCGGGGCTTCACCGACGTCGTCACCGCGGTGGTGGCGAAGGGCGAGCCGGTGGCCATGTCGGGCTTTGCCAAGTTCGTGAAGGTCAACCGGCCCGCCCGTATGGGCCGCAACCCGCAGACGCAAGCGCCCGTGCGCATCAAGGCGTCGAAGAAGGCCCGCATCACACCGCTGAAGGGCTTCAAGGACGCGGTGATCAAGCCGAGCCTCGCGCCCAAGCTCGAGCGCGGCGTGTACCCGCCGGCCCCGGCGAAGGCTTCAGCCAAGAAGGCCACGGCGAAGAAGAAGGCCGGTGCCAAGAAGGCCACCGCCAAGAAGGCCGGCGCCAAGAAGGCCACGCGCAAGACGGCGGCGAAGAAGACCGCGGCGAGGAAGTCGACGGCCAAGAAGGCGACCGCGAAGAAGACGGCCGCAAGGAAGTCGACCAAGAAGTCGACGGCTCGCAAGACCGCCAAGCGCTGACGGGGCCGGGCTCCGCTCTCCGGCCTGGGGTGGTCAGGGCCCTCCTGGGGGCCCCGACCACCCCAGGTTCGGAGAAAATCTCGAAATCACCTACACACGACGTGCCTCCCGGGCGTTCTTGGGGCAGTGTTGGTGCTGTCCGTGGCTCAGGAGCGCGTCTCCAAGCCGGCGTCGATCACCGTCGGCGTACGGCCTGGCCTGTCGTTCGAGGCCTTCTACCTGGCCAACGAGCGGCGGCTCCATCGCGCCCTGTTCGTGCTCACGGGCGATCGTCACCAGGCGGAGGATCTCGCCCAGTTCGCCTTCTGCAAGGTCTGGGAGGGCTGGGGTCGGGTCAGCGAGCTCGATGACCCGACGGGCTACCTGTTCCGCACGGCGTTCAACGCCCACCGCAGCGCCGGCCGCCGCACGGTGCGCGCGGCTCGGCGCCTGATCGACCACGCCCTGCTCCATCCCGGGCCGAGCCCCACCCCCGAGCCAGCCGACGTGGCCACCGACCGTGACAGCGTCGCCCGCGCCCTGGCGGCGCTGACGCCGCGCCAGCGCGAGGCCGTCGTGCTCACCGAACTGCTCGATCGCGACACGCGGGAGGCCGCCGAGATCATGCGCATCCGCCCCGCCACCGTCAGAGTCCTAGTCAGCCAAGCCCGCGCCGCTCTTGCTCCCGGCCCCGGTCGGGGGCAAGAGCGGGAGGCGTGACGGAGGATCCCGACCTCCGGGCCCGCCTCGAGCGTCTCGCCGCGAACGCCGGCGACCCCCCCGAGCGAGGGCTCGAACGGGTCGCCGCCCGTCGGCACCGCCGGCTGCGCCGCCGCCGTGGAGCTGTCGTCACGGCGGCGGCGCTGGCGGTGCTGCTGGGGATCGTCGTCCTCCTCGAGCAACAGGAGCCACGGCCCGACGATCTGGCGGTCTCTCCGGCAAGGGGACCCGCGGGTGCCCCGGCGCAGCTTCCGAAGACAGTCGAGGTGCGCTGCACGCCGGGTGGCATCGAGATCCCGGTGGCCTCGGTGCGACCGCAGCGGGATGGTCTCCACGTGCGCGTGATCAACGAGCTGGCCACCGAGACCCGGGTCCGGGTGACGGCGAGGGGATGGTCGTCGGGCTGGGTCACGTTCGAGCCCGGCGTGTCGTCGCTGCGCCAGCCGGTGCCGCCGGGCGTCCTGACGATCGGCTGCGACATCGCCGGTCGGTCCGAGAAGCGCACGGTCGAGCTGAACGACATCCACGGCTACTACCGGACGCCCGAGCTGGCCTGCCCCTCCGACGAGCAGGACCGGGTGAGCGACCTGCCTGCCGAGGAACCCGTCGACTCGATGGTCCTTGCCGCCACCAGCATCCTTCGGCAGCACGGCTACGCGGACGAGTCGGACGAGATCGAGGTGGGTCCCGTGCGGGGCTACGTCGGGGCCCGTCTCGGCGATCCGACGGTGGATCCCGAGGTCCAGGTCGAGCGCGACGGCGAGGTCGTGGCGTTCGTCTACCTGCGGGGCGCCCAGGGCGAGCCCGAGGGGCCGTGGGTGAGGGCCAGGCTCATCGAGGGCTGCCGCAGCTTCTTCGACCCCGCCCCGGAAGGGCCCGACACCACGGAGACGACCGACACGACCGAGGCCACGGCCGCCTGAAAACACCAGAAGGACGGTCGGCGGCCCTCAGGCGTAGAGCGCCTCGATCTGGTCGGCGTACTTGGCGTGGATGCCGCGGCGCTTGAGCTTCGACGTCGGCGTCAGCTCCTCGCTGTCGGGGAGCCACTCGCTGCCGAGGACCGCGATCTTGCGCACCCGCTCGCTGGTGCTGAACCGGGCCATCACCTCGTCGACCGCCCGCTGCAGCTCGTCGTGGGCACGGGGGTCGGCGGCGAGCTCGGCCAGGGACCCCGCCTCGATGCCCCGCTCGTGGAACCAGTCCGGGGCGATCTCGGGATCGAGGACCACGAGCGCCGCCACGAACCGCCGGCCGTCGCCGACGGCGCAGGCCTGGCCGATCGGGGGCACGGTCTTGAGCGCGGCCTCCAGGTTCGCGGGGCTCACGTTCTTGCCCCCCGCGGTGATGAGGAGCTCCTTCTTGCGGTCGACGATGCGCAGGTAGCGGTCGTCGTCGATCCGGCCGATGTCGCCGGAGTGGAACGTGCCGTCCGGCTGGAGGGCGTCGGCGGTCTTCTCCGGGTCGTCCAGGTAGCCGACGAAGACGTTGCCGCCGCGGCAGCACACCTCGCCGTCGTCGCCGAGGATGACCTCGACGCCGGGGAACGCCCGGCCCACGGTGCCCACCCTCACCTCGTAGGGGTCCCAGGTCATGGGCCCCGTGGTCTCGGACAGGCCGTAGATCTCGGACATGGGGACGCCGATCGCCCGGTACCAGCGGATGAGCTCGGGTGGGATCGGGGCCGCGCCCGTGACCGCGAACTGGAGGGCGTCGAGACCGGCGAGCTGGCGCACCGTGCTAAAGGCGGCCTCGTCGAGGGACGCCCAGGTGCGCTCGTCCTCCTCGCTGGCCGTGCCCAGGACCCGCCGCTCGGCGATCGGCTCGGCGGCGGCGACGGCCCCGTGGAAGCGCGCTTTGGCGTCGGCGTCGGCCGCGAGGGCCGCCTGGAGGCCGGCGTGGATCTTCTCCCACACGCGCGGCACGCCGAACATCGTCTGGGGGTGCACCTCGCGCAGGTACTGCCCGATGAGGTTCGGGTCGGGGCAGGTGGTCACCTCGAAGCCGCCGATGGCCGCCAGGTAGTGGCCGGACATGCGCTCGGCGATGTGGGCCATCGGGAGGTACGAAACCGCCCGGAAGCCGACGGGATCGATGCCGAGCAGGCTGAGGTAGCCCTGCGCCGTCCACACGATGTTGTAGTGGCTGAGCATCACGCCCTTGGGCGGCCCCGTCGTGCCGGACGTGTAGATCACGGTCGCCAGCGAGTCGGGGGTGACGAGCCCGAGCCCGTCGCCCAGGTCCACGGGGTCGTGGCCGTGACCCTCGAGCACGGCCTGGCCGTCGCCGTCGCCGCCCCGCAGGACGACGAGATGCTCGAGCTTGGGCAGCTCGTCGCGCACCGCCGCGAACCGCTCGGCGAAGCCGGGGTCCTCGACGACCGCCACCTTGGCCCCGCAGTGCCCGGTGAGGTAGGCGACCTGGTCGGGCGGCGAGGAGTTGTAGATGGAGACCGGGGTGGCTCCGCAGAACAGCGTGGCGAGGTCGACGATGTGGAACTCCGGGATGTTGCGCATCATCAGCACGACTCGGTCTCCCGGCCCCACGCCCCGCGCCCGGAGGCCGGCGGCGGCTCGGGCCACCCGGTCGGCCATCTCGGCGTAGGTGAGCGCCACCCAGCCGTCGCCCTGCCTCTCCCGGAGGGCCACGTTGTCCGGGTGGGCGGACACGGTGTCGAGCCAGCGGCTGGCGATGGTCTGACCCTCGACCTGGCGATCGAGCTCGTCCTTGGTTGCGGTGGCTGTGCTCACCCGTCCCCCTCGTGGTCTGCCCGTCGAGATCGGGATCAGGCTAGGCGCTGGTTGCCATCGGTGTGCTTCGGCCGCCAGACTGGCTTGACCGAACGGTCAAGGAGGCCGGAATCGGAAAGGAGCAGGTCATGCCCACCGCCGTCATCGTCGATGCCGTCCGCACCGCCGGAGGTAAGCGAAACGGCAAGCTTTCGGGCTGGCACCCGGTCGATCTGGCCGCCGAGACGCTGAGCGCCCTCGTCGAGCGCAACGAGATCGACCCGGCCGTGGTCGAGGACGTGATCATGGGGTGCGTCATGCAGGCCGGGGCCCAGTCGGTCAACGTCGCCCGCAACGCCGTGCTGGCCGCCGGCTGGCCCGAGGAGATCCCCGGAACCACGGTCGACCGGCAGTGCGGGTCGGGACAGCAGGCCGCCCACTTCGCCGCCCAGGCCGTCATGGCGGGGGCGCACGACGTCGTGGTCGCCGGCGGCGTCGAGGTGATGAGCCTGGTGCCGATGGGGGCGTCGGTGGGTGATGGCCGTCACGGCCTGCCGTTCGGCCCGAAGGTCAACGAGCGCTACCGCGACGTCGGCGGCCTCGTGCCCCAGGGCATCTCGGCCGAGCTCATCGCCGACAAGTGGGGTCTGTCCCGCGAGGACCTCGACGCCTTCGGGGCGGAGAGCCAGCAGCGGGCGGCCCGGGCGCGGGACGAGGGCCGGTTCGACCGCGAGATCGTCCCCGTCCGCTCGATCCACCGGGACAAGGAGACGGGCAACGTCACCGAGTCGGACGAGCTGGTCACCGCCGACGAGGGCATCCGCCCCGACACGACCGCGGAGAAGCTCGCCAACCTCAAGCCGGCCTTCAAGAAGGACGACGGCAAGGTCACGGCCGGCAACTCCAGCCAGATCACCGACGGCGCCTCGGCGTCGCTGATCATGAGCGAGGAGAAGGCGTCCGAGCTGGGCCTGACGCCGCGGGCCCGGTTCCACGCCTTCGCCCTGGCCGGCGCCGACCCGGTGATGATGCTCACCGCCCCCATCCCCGCCACCCAGCGGGTGCTGGACAAGGCCGGCCTGTTGCTCGACGACATCGACCTCGTCGAGATCAACGAGGCGTTCGCCTCCGTGGTGCTGGCCTGGCAACGCGAGACCGGCGCCGACATGAGCAAGGTCAACGTCAACGGCGGGGCCATCGCCCTCGGCCACCCGCTTGGCTGCTCTGGCACCAAGCTGCTGGCCACGCTCCTCAACGAGCTCGAGCGCACGGGCGGCCGCTACGGCCTGGAGACCATGTGCGAGGGCGGCGGCATGGCCAACGCCACCATCATCGAGCGCCTGGGCTGAACCCTCGCCTCCTGACTCTCACGAACTTGCGGTGGTTATCCCCCTATGGGGTCGATAACCACCGCAGGTTCGGGCAACCTGGCGGGGTGACCCGGCCGTCGATCTCCCGTGCGACCCTCGTCACCCTCGTGGTCGCGGGGGTGGTGGCTTGGCTGGTGACCCGGGCCAGCCCGCTGGCGGTGGCCGTTGCCGTCGTGGCCGGCTGGCTGATCCTCAAGGTGGGGTTCGGGATGCTGTCGAGTCTGGCCACGCCGCTGCCTCCGCCCCCGCCGCCGGGCGAGCTGCGCAAGGTGCGGTTGACATACCGGTGCTCGATCTGCGGCACCGAGGTGCGCATGACCAGCGCCAACGACGAGATGCCCGAGCCGCCGCGGCACTGCCAGGAGGACATGGACCTGGTGGCGCCGGTCGACGAGTAAGCGATTCCGTTCCCGCCAGGTTGACGCTGGGTAGCGGAAGTTACATCGCTGTGACTCTCCCCAGCTTTGTCCACAGGCTGTGGGAATCAGCGGTACTGCGTGGCCACGATGATGCCCCCACAGATGGCCGCCAGCCCCCCGCCGAGGTAGGCGTTGCTGGTGCCGCCGGGCAGCACGTCGAGGTAGTTGAGCAGGATCAGCAGCGCCCCCAGGCCCAGCAGCGTGAACATCAGCACGGGCACCCACGTCGGGCTCTCCCGCTCCTCGCGGGGGACCGGCGGCGTGTAGCGGGCCGAGGCCGCCGGCCGGCTCGACGCCGGCGTGGTGCCCTTGGGGGTGACGCGCCCGCCCGGGATCCTGCGCTTGGCTGGCTTGGCCATGGCCGGCGAGGTTAGCGAGGCGCCCGATGCCCTGGCCCGTCGCCCGGCGATCCCGCCTTCTGCCCGCGCTCACCGCGACATGTGAAGGTAGCCGCGGGCAGAAACGGGTGGGGCTGCCGGCGATCCCTCGGATCCCGGCGATCCTCCCTTTCTGCCCGCGCTCACCGCGCATACTGCTGGTGAGCGCGGGCAGAATGCGTTGCGGCATGTCTGGTGCGCTGGCAGCCGTCGACATCGGCACCAACTCCATCCACCTCGTCGTGGCCCGGGTCGACGCCGAGCGCTTCGAGGTGGTGGAGCGGGAGCGCGAGATGGTGCGGCTCGGATCCTCGGCGCGGGACATGAAGCGCCTGACCCCGGCCGCGATGAACCGCGGGATCGAGGTGCTCTCCCGCTTCCGCCAGGTGGCGGCCATCCATGGCGCGCGCCTCCGGGCGGTGGCGACCTCGGCGGTGCGCGAGGCCGAGAACCGGGCGGCCTTCCTCCAGCGGGCCCGCGACGAGGCCGGGGTCGAGGTCGAGGTGATCTCGGGATTCGAGGAGGCGCGCCTCATCCACCTGGGCGTGCTCCAGGCGACGCCGGTGTTCGACCGCCAGGTGCTCGTGTGCGACCTCGGCGGCGGGTCGACCGAGCTGGTGGTGGGGCGCAAGGGCGAGATCCTCACCGCCCGCAGCCTGAAGCTGGGCGCCATCCGGCTGACCCGGCGGTACTTCGGGAGCCGCAAGCTGAGCGCCGGCGCCGTCGAAGCCTGCCGCGACGACGTGCGCATCATGTTGGCGCCGGCGGTGCGCGAGATCGAGCGGCTGGGGTTCGACGCCGCCGTGGGATCATCCGGCACGATCGGGGCGGTCGTCCAGATGGCGGCGGTGAGGAGACAGGGGGGCGTCGCCCCCCGCACGCTCAACAACTTCACCGTCGGCCGCGCCGAGATCGAGGACGTGGTGCGCCGGTTGGTCAAGGCGCCCACCGTGAAGGCCCGGGCCCGAACCCCCGGCCTCGACCCCCGCCGGGCCGACATCATCCTGGCCGGGGCGCTGATCCTCGAGCAGGTGGTCGTCGCCTGCGGGGTCGAGGCGCTGACCTTCTCCGACTTCGCCTTGCGGGAGGGCGTGTTGCTCGACACCTGGCGGCGCGACCACGGCGGGTCGCTGCACCACCTGTCGGACCTGCGGCGCCGCAGCGTGGTGCGCCTGGCCGAGCAGATGGACGAGGACCCCGCGCACTCCGCCCACGTGGCGCGCCTGGCGCTCGACCTGTTCGACGCCACCACCGGGCTGCACGGGCTGGGCGACGACAGCCGCGAGGTGCTGGAGGCGGGGG
>DASQUY010000260.1:0-5384 GCA_035641055.1 Acidimicrobiales bacterium
TGGTCCGGTGCTCGCAGCTCTTAGTACTGCCGCTGCGCTGCGATGAGCGCTGCCTCGTCTGCGGGTTCCTGTGGCACGGCTCCGATCATCGCGGACCTGCCCGTAGGCCTGCCCGAGGTCATAGGTTCCACCCGAGCCAGCCCGAGGTCATGAGTTCCGGATCCGGAACCTATGACCTCATCCTCCCGGTGATGGAACCTATGACCTCACGCTCACACGGACGAGCCCAGCCGCGCCCGCACCTGGTCGGCGATCTCGAGGTCTTCCCGGGCGGTGACGACGACGGTGCGGGCGCCGGCGTCTGGGGCGCTGATGTCGGCGTCGGCATCGGTGGCCGCGTTGCGATCCGGGTCCAGGGCGAGGCCGAGGAAGCCGAGACCGTCGACGGCGGCGGCGCGCACCTCGGCCGCGTGCTCGCCCACCCCGCCCGTGAAGGCGAGGATGTCGACGCCGCCCAGCGCCGCCGTCATGGCGGCGATCTCGCGCCGCAGGCGGTGGATGTAGATGTCGAAGCCGGCGGCCGCGGCCGCGTGGCCCCGGGCCCGCGCCGCCAGCACGTCGCGCATGTCACCGGAGGTCCCGGTGAGCCCCGCCAGGCCGGCGTCGTGCTCCAGGCCGTCGGTGACCTCGCCGGCGCTCAGGCCGCCGTGGTCGATGAGCCAGAGGAGCAGCCCCGGGTCCACCGTCCCCGAGCGCGTGGCCATCACCAGCCCCTCCAGCGGGGTGTACCCCATCGTCGTATCGACCGACTGGCCGTCGCGGGCCGCGCAGAGCGAGGCACCCGCCCCGAGGTGGCAGCTGACGATCCGTGACGCGCCGGGTCCATCGGCGGACAGGCCGGCGACGGCCGGGGCCCGCCGCACCGCCCAGGCGTGGGAGAGGCCGTGAAACCCGAAGCGGCGCAGGCCCCAGCGGGAGCGCCAGCGCTCGGGCAGCGCGTAGGTGGCCGCCGCCTCGGGCAGCGTGGCGTGGAAGGCGGTGTCGAAGCAGGCCACGTGCGGCACGTCGGGAACCAGGGGTCGGACCGCCCGCACGCCGGCGATGGCCTGGGGCTGGTGCAGAGGCGCCAGGGGGGTGAGGGCGAGGATCCGGTCCTCGACCTCCGGGCTCACCACCGTCGCCTCGGTCAGCTCGGTGCCGCCGTGCACGACCCGGTGGCCCACGGCGTCGAGGCCACCGGCGGCGGCGTCGGCGACCACGGGCTCCAACCGCTCGCGGTCGAGGTCCTCCTCGCCGCCCCAGCGGTCCAGGTCGGCCGCCGCCTCGACCTCCCACCCTCCCCCGGCATCGGCGAGCACGCGGAGCTTGAGGCTGCTCGACCCGGTGTTCACCACCAGCAGGCGCATCAGGCCGGCCAGGACCAGTCGCGCACCTCGGGCAGGTCCTCGCCGTGCTCGCGGACCCACCGGTGGTGCACGGTCCGCTTGTCGATCATCGCCTGCCGGAGCTCCGCGGCCCGCGGCCCCAGGGTTGGCACCCGGTCGATGACGTCCATCACCAGGTGGTACCGATCCAGGTCGTTCATCACCACCATGTCGAACGGCGTCGTGGTGGTGCCCTCCTCCTTGTAGCCGCGCACGTGCAGGTTGTCGTGGCCGGCGCGCCGATAGGTGAACCGGTGGATGAGCCACGGATAGCCGTGGTAGGCGAAGATGATCGGCCGGTCGACCGTGAAGATGGTGTCGAACTCCCTGTCGCTCAGCCCGTGGGGGTGCTCGGTCTCGGGCTGGAGCCGCATGAGGTCCACGACGTTGACCACCCGCACCCGCAGCTCCGGCAGGTGCCGGCGCAGGAGATCCGTGGCCGCCAGCGTCTCCAGCGTGGGGACGTCGCCGGCGCACGCCAGCACCACGTCGGGCTCGCCCCCGTCGTCGCTGCTCGCCCACGGCCAGATGCCGATGCCCCGCGTGCAGTGGAGCACGGCGTCGTCCATGCCCAGCCACGTGGGCTGCGGGTTCTTGCCCGCCACGATGACGTTCACGTAGTCACGGCTGCGGAGGCAGTGATCGGCCACCGACAGCAGGCAGTTGGCGTCCGGTGGCAGGTACACGCGGATGATGTCGGCCTTCTTGTTCACCACGTGGTCGATGAACCCCGGGTCCTGGTGCGAGAAGCCGTTGTGGTCCTGGCGCCACACGTGGGAGGTCAGCAGGTAGTTCAGGGACGAGACCGGCGCCCGCCACTCCAGCGTCCGGCTCACCTTCAGCCACTTGGCGTGCTGGTTGAACATCGAGTCGACGATGTGGATGAACGCCTCGTAGCACGAGAACAGCCCGTGACGCCCTGTGAGCAGGTAGCCCTCGAGCCAGCCCTGGCAGGTGTGCTCCGACAGCACCTCCATCACCCGGCCGTCGACCGCGAGGTGCTCGTCGACGTCGAGCACCTCGGCCTCCCACACCTTGGCCGTCACGTCGTAGACGGCGTCGAGACGGTTCGACGCCGTCTCGTCCGGCCCGAACAGGCGGAAGTTCCGCCGCTCCGCGTTCAGCCGCAGCACGTCCCGCAGCCACGACCCCAGCACCCGGGTCGGCTCCGACGGCGGTGCCCCGGGAGCATCGACCTCGACCCCGTAGGCACGAAAGTCGGGCAGCTCCAGGTCCACGCGCAGCAGGCCCCCGTTGGCATGGGGGTTGGCGCCCATGCGGCGGGACCCGCGTGGCAACCAGTCGACGACCTCGGACCGCGGTCGACCGTCGCCGTCGAACAGCTCGTCGGGCCGGTAGCTGCGCAGCCACGCCTCCAACGCCGCCCGATGATCGTCGTCGCTCCGCACACGGCCCAGGGGCACCTGGTGCGACCGCCATGTGCCCTCCACCGGAAGGCCGTCGACCTCGGCGGGGCCGGTCCAGCCCTTGGGTGTGCGGAGCACGATCAGCGGCCACGGGGGCCGGCGCCGGTCCCCGTCCGCGCGCGCCCGGGTGCGAACGGCGGCGATCTCGTCGCACACCGTGTCGAGCGTGGCGGCCAGCCGCTGGTGGACGGCCTCGGGCTCGTCGCCCTCGACCACCCAGGGCGCCCACCCGCAGCCCTCCAGCAGCGCACCGAGCTCGTCGTCGCCGATGCGCGCCAGCACGGTGGGGTTGGCGATCTTGTAGCCATTGAGGTGCAGGATCGGCAGCACCGCCCCGTCGCCCACGGGGTCGAGGAACTTGGTGCCGTGCCATGCCGTCGCCAGCGCCCCGGTCTCGGCCTCGCCGTCGCCCACGACGCACGCCACCGTCAGGTCCGGGTTGTCGAACGCGGCCCCGAAGGCGTGGGCCAGCGAGTAGCCCAGCTCGCCACCCTCGTTGATCGACCCCGGCGTCTCGGGCGCCACGTGGCTGGGCACGCCCCCCGGGAACGAGAACTGCCGGAACAGTCGGGCCATGCCGGCGGCGTCACGGCCGATCGTCGGGTAGGTCTCGGTGTAGGTCCCTTCCAGCCACGTGCTGGCGACGAGGCCCGGCCCTCCGTGGCCGGGGCCCGTCACGAAGATCATGTCCAGGTCCCGGGCGGCGATCACCCGGTTGAGATGGGTGTAGAGGAGGTTCAGGCCCGGGGTCGTGCCCCAATGGCCCAACAGGCGGGGCTTGATGTGCTGTGGAGCCAACGGCTCGGCCAGCAGGGGGTTGTCCAGCAGGTAGATCTGCCCCACCGACAGGTAGTTCGCCGCCCGCCAGTGCGCGTCGAGGCGGGCGAGCTCGTCGGGCGACAGCGGCGTGTCCTCGGCGATGCGCATCCCCCCAGCATTCCACCGACCCACGAGACCGGCCGGCCGTCACCACCAGAGGAGGTGCGCGAGCCGCCGAACGCCCGGGTGGTCGAGGACGGAGGCCTCCGGGGTGGCTTGGGCCCGGTAGGCGCTCGGGGACGTCCCGTGCGTCGCACCGAACCGGTGCGCCAGGTGGCTGGGATCGGCGAAGCCGCACTCCCGGGCGATCGTCTCGACGGGCAGGTCCGTGCGGGTCAGCAGCGTCTCGACCCGCGCCAGGCGCACCCCCTCCACGGCCCGGGCCGGGCTGACGCCGAACCACTCCCGGAACAGACGACCGAGGTAGCCGCGGGAGACCATCGCCGCCGCCGCCAGCTCGGTCACGCCCACGCGGCGCAGCGGCATCCGTGACCACTCCCGCCGGAGGTGCTCGATGGCGGCGTCGAGCGGAGGCCCGGGACGTGGGGACGACTCCGTAGCGGGCAGCGGCCGGGACTCCAGCAGCGACAGCAGGAAACCGAGCGTCTCGGGCCCGTGGCGCCGCCAGGCCTCGCCGCCGAGCTGGCCGAGCCAGAGCAGGTAGGCGCACAGCCCGCCGAGCGGATCGTGCCGCGTCATGGGCCGGACCAGCGGTTCCGCCGGCGGATCTGCGGCGACGCCCTCCGGATCGAAGTGGACGTAGCCGTGCCGGCTCGGCCGGGACGGGTCCCACGCAAAGCCGTGGGGAAACCCCGGGGGGATCAGCAGCACCTGCCCGGGTGCCAGCGCCGACTCGCCCTCCGGCCCCACGAGGCGGGCATCGCCCCGGAGCATCCAGACCAGCTCGCAGTCGTCGAGGGTGCGGCGCGGCAGCACGGCCCCGGGCGGGTAGTCGGCCACCGACGGTCGCCCGATGCGGCCCATCCCCGCGCGCGCATCCAGACAAGCACTCGGTCCTTCCGAGCATTCGCTTGGTGGGGTCACCCGGCGAGTATGGGACATCCAGACAACCAAGGGAGCACCGTGCCCGACACCAGCACGCCGACGACCGCCGAGCCCCCACGCGCCGCCCGGCTCCGGCGGGGCGACGTCGTCTCGCCCTATGACCGCGACGGATACGTCGTCCTCCCCCACCTCTTGGGGCCGGACCTGCTCGCCGCCGCCCGGGAGGAGACGGCGGCGATCTGCCGCGGCCGGCGCGGGACGATCGACGGCGTGGTGCCGGCCGGTGATGGGGACAGCGACGCCGCCGTGCTCCGCCGCTACCTCTGCATCCACTTCCCGCACAAGATCTCGGCCCGGCTGCGCGAGATGGCCCGCCTGCCGGCGGTGGTCGACATCCTCACCGCCGTCGTCGGGCCCAACGTCAAGATGATGCAGTCGATGCTGTTCCTCAAGGCCGGCGGGCAGCCCGGCCAGGCCTGGCACCAGGACGAAGCGCACATCCCCACGCGCGACCACTCGCTGACCGCCGTCTGGATCGCGCTGGACAACGCCACCGTCGACAACGGCTGCCTGTGGGTCATCCCCGGCTCACACCGAGCCGGCGTCCTGTACCCCGTCCGGGACCACCACGACGCCCGCTTCGATCCCACCCCCGAGGCGCACGGCTTCGGTCGCGCGGAGCGCGACGCGGTCCCGGTGGAGCTGGCGGCGGGCGCCGCCGTGGTCTTCGACGGCTACCTGCTGCACCGCTCTCTCCCCAACACCCGCC
>DASQUY010000261.1:0-5035 GCA_035641055.1 Acidimicrobiales bacterium
GAGGCAGATAACGACGCGTCGAGCGAGGCCGTGGATGTCGAGGAGCTGCTCGGCGAGCAGGCCCGGGTCGAGAGCCCGTACGACCGGCCCGGTCGCTGGTTCGTCGTCCACACGCAGTCGGGCTACGAGAAGAAGGTCAAGCAGAACCTCGAGGCCCGGATCGTGTCGATGAACGCCGAGGAGGCGGTCTACGAGGTCGTCATCCCGATGGAGGACTACGTCGACTTCCGCAACGGCAAGCGGGTGGTGGCCCAGCGGAAGATGTTCCCCGGCTACCTCCTGGTCCGGGCCGCTCTCGACGACCAGGCGTGGTTCGTCATTCGCAACACGCCCGGGGTAACGGGGTTCGTGGGCCAGGGCGCCAAGCCGTCGCCGCTGCCTCGGCGCGACGTGGAGGCCTTCCTCATGCCCAAGGGCGGCACCGAGGAGCAGGTCGCGCAGCGTGCCAAGCCCCGGCTCGAGTACGAGATCGGCGAGACCGTCCGGGTCAATGAGGGTCCCTTCGCCGACTTCTCGGGCGAGGTCATCGAGATCAACGAGGACCAGCTCAAGCTCAAGGTGCTGGTCAACATCTTCGGCCGGGAGACACCGGTCGAGCTGGAGTTCGGCCAGGTCGCCAAGCTCTGACGTTCGCAGCAGGTCCCCCCAGTCCTCGAGAGGAAGCCCATGGCCAAGAAGAAGGTGCTGGCCGTCGTCAAGATCCAGATCCCGGCGGGCCAGGCCACGCCCGCACCGCCCGTTGGCACGGCGCTCGGCCCCCACGGCGTCGCCATCATGGACTTCTGCAAGGCCTACAACGCCGCCACCGAGTCGCAGCGGGGCACGATCGTCCCGGTCGAGATCACCATCTTCGAGGACCGGACCTTCACGTTCACCCTCAAGACGCCGCCCACGACCGTGCTGCTGCGCGAGGCCGCCGGCATCGAGCAGGGTTCGGTGGCGCCGGGGCGTGAGCCCGCCGGCACGGTGACCGACGCTCAGGTCGAAGAGATCGCCAAGGTCAAGATGCCCGATCTCAACGCCTACGACCTCGACACGGCCAAGCTGCAGATCGTCGGTACCGCCCGCTCGATGGGGATCGACGTCGCGTAGTTGCCCATCCGTTCGGCTGGACCGGGAGCACCTCGCCCGGCCGCCTCGACACATGCTCAATGCACAGGTGAGGGAGCCATCATGGCGCAAGGGAAGAAGTACCGCGACGCGCTGAAGCGCTTCGACCGCGAGCGGCTGTACTCGCCGCCCGAGGCTTTCGAACTCGTGAGCTCGTTGGCCAACGCCGGCTTCGACGAGACCGTGGAGATGGCCGTTCGGTTGGGCGTCGATCCCCGCAAGGCCGACCAGATCGTACGGGGCACGGTGGCCCTCCCGTCGGGCACCGGCAAGGACGTCCGGGTGGCCGTGTTCGCGGCCGGGGAACCGGCCACCGCCGCCCGCGACGCGGGTGCCGACATCGTCGGCGCCGACGACCTCGCCGAGCAGATCCAGGGCGGGATGCTCGACTTCGACGTGGCCATCGCCAGCCCCGATCTCATGCCCGTGGTCGGCCGGCTGGGCCGGGTGCTCGGCCCCCGGGGCCTGATGCCCAACCCCAAATCCGGCACGGTCACGCCCGACGTGGCCAAGGCGATCGCCGACTTCAAGGGCGGCAAGGTCGAGTACCGGACCGACCGCTACGGCAACGTGCACGTGCCCATCGGGAAGGCGTCGTTCACCGCCGCGGCGCTGCTCGACAACTTCCGGGCGGTCGTCGACGAGCTCAACCGGGCCAAGCCGGCCGCGGCCAAGGGTCGCTACGTCCGCCGGGTCACGCTGTCGACCACGATGGGCCCGGGCATCAAGGTCGACCCCAACCGGCTCCGGGCCGGCATCGACGAGGCTGCCTGAGTTCGGTTTGTGGGGCGCGGCTCGCTAGCCTGTTCGATTCACAACCCACGTCGCTCGCCGAAGACCTCCGGTGCCCTTCGGGGCTCAATGGGCCGCAGGCCCGCCTGAGCAGGCGGACTCCCCGACACCCCGCCCGGCCAGAGGCCGGGATCGTGTGCCGTGGCGTTCGCTCGCAGCGAGCGCCCGAGCACAGATCCACCGGAAGAGCAGGGAAGAGGAGGTGTCGATGGAGAACCCGAGGCCCGAGAAGGTAGCCGTCGTGGACGAGGTGCGCGAGCGCTTCGAGAGCACGAGCGCCGCGTTGCTGACGCAGTACCGCGGGCTCGACGTGACCGCGCTCGCCGACCTGCGCCGGGCGCTGCGCCAGGCGGGCGGCGAGTACAAGGTCTACAAGAACACGTTGGTGCGGTTCGCCGTGGAGGCGGCCGGGCTCGAGGTGAAGGACCTTCTCACCGGCCCGACCGCCATCGCCTTCGTGGGCGAGCGTCCGGACGGGGCTCCCGCCGATGCCGCGCTGGTCGCCAAGGCACTGCGTGACTTCGCCCGCACCAACCCGTCGTTGGTCGTCAAGGGTGGCGTCCTGGGCGGCCGGGCGCTCAGCGCCGACGAGGCGCGCGCCCTGGCCGACATCGAGCCCCGTGAGGTGCTCCTGGCGAGGCTCGCCGGCGCGTTGGCCGCCCCGATGCAGTCCTTCGCCGGTCTGCTCCAGGCCCTACCCCAAGACCTCGCCTACGGCCTGCAGGCCCTGATCGACAAGGGAGGCGTCGGTGAGGCGGCCTCCGACACGACCCCTGAGGAGAACTAGATATGGCAACCAAGGCAGCAACCAAGGAAGAGATCCTCGACGCGATCTCCAACATGACCGTCCTGGAGCTGAGCGAGCTGCTCAAGGACTTCGAGGAGCGGTTCGGTGTGACCGCCGCCGCCCCCGTCGCTGTCGCGGCCCCCTCCGCCGGTGCTGACGGGGGGGCCGAGGCCCCCGCCGAGGAGGAGAAGGACGAGTTCGACGTCGTCATCACCGAGGCCGGTGGCCAGAAGATCGCGGTCATCAAGGAGGTCCGCGCCCTCACCAGCCTCGGCCTCAAGGAGGCCAAGGACCTGGTCGAGTCCGCCCCCAAGCCCGTGCTCGAGAAGGTCAACAAGGAAGAGGCCAACAAGGCCAAGGAGACCCTCGAGTCGGCCGGCGCCACCGTCGAGCTCAAGTAGGGGTCAGAGCAGCACGGACGAGCGGGCCCTGGCTCACTCAATCGTGCTGTATAGTCGCGCTGTATGTCGATGACCCGGACCCAGGTCTACCTGCCCGAGGATCTGAGGCGCCGCATCGACGAGCGTGCCCGACTCGAAGGCAAGACGCTCGCCGAGGTCGTGCGTGATGCACTGGCGCGCTACCTCGGCGAGCCGCTGGAGGAACTGGCGTCGGCTCTGGATTCCACGTTCGGCTCGGTGCCCGACGCCTGGGCGCCGCCCCGTGGCGAGTGGCACCGCACCTGATGGCGGATCTGCTGGTTGACACCGATGTCTGCATCGACCACCTGGCCGGCACTGGGCGGCTACCGCGGCGCAGGGGCAGGCTGGCCTACTCGACCATCACCCGGGCCGAGCTGTTCGCCGGGCCGGTCCCGCAGCTCGGCCCGGCGCGCCGCTTGCTGGCACCGATGCGGGAGCTGCACGTTGACCGGCAGGTAGCCGAGCGCGCCGGGACCGTTCGCCGAGAGGTTGGGATCAGGCTGCCTGACGCACTGATCGCGGCGACGGCCTTGGTCCACGACCTGGCCCTGTTGACCCGGAACCTCGACGACTTCCAGCGCGTACCGGAGCTTCGCTTAGAGGCCGAGCGGATAGGGCGAGAGTGGCACTGAACAGTACGGAATCTACACCTCGCCAACAGCTCCGCAGCGAGGCCTCCCAGGAACAACGCAGATGCAAGCCGCGACAAGCGTGACCTATCCGCTAATGCTCTTGGCGCGCGTTTGACGCCTTGGCAGGGCTCACAGAGCTCGCCGCCCCCACCGTTCCGCCTGCTCCACCGCTTCGGTCGGGTCGAAGCCGTGGTCGGCCAGCCAGCCGACCTCGGCGATCGACCGGAGCGCCCGGTAGGCGGGCAGCACCCGGTCGACCCACGCCCGGAGGCGGTCGTCGGCCCCGTAGCCGTCGAGCACGGCCGGCAGCCGCTCGGGGGAGCGGAGGGTGAGCACCGCGATGTCCCATGCCGGGTCCCCGCGGCAGGCGTCGCCGAGGTCGAGCAGGCCCATCACCTCGTCACGCTCGTCGAGGCGCACGTGGATCGGCACGCAGTCGCCGTGGAGCGTCGCGTCCCGCAGCTTGGCCGGGCAGTCGTCGGCGAGGGCTTCGACGACCGGGCGGACCGCCGCGATCGTGTCGGCGGAGAGGCCGGCGGCCACGGCGGTCAGTTCGAAGTAGGTGAGCATCCGGCGTACGCCCGACGCCCAGTCCCGCTGCCCCGCCAGCCCCGGTAGCCCGGCGATCGGGGTCCGGTGCAGCGCCCGCAGCGCCGCTCCCGCCGCGCGCCAGGCCCGGTCCGGGCGGTCCGGCGCCAGCCAGCCCCCGTCCACGGGGGCCAAGACCAGCACCGCGGGCGAGCTCGCCGCCCCTGCCAGCACCGCCGGCACCGGCACGCCGTGCGCCCCGGCGGCGGCCAGCACGCGGGCCTCCCGCTCGGACCGCTCGACGTCGAGGTCGCCCTTCACGATCGCCGCCGTCCCGTCGGCCAGCACCACGTCGAGCACGCACCGCTCGTCGTGGTCCACCAGGGTGTCGACCACCCGCACCGGCCCGCCGACGAGCTCAGCGACTGCTCGGATGACGCGCGCCTCCAGGTCCATGAGGCTATGGGTTCCGCCAGAGCGAGCACGAGGTCATAGGTTCCGGATCCGGAACCTATGACCTCGCCCTCGGTGGGGTGGAACCCATGACCTCAGGGATCTGAGCGGGGTCCACCCGGCACGGGCAACCCCTTGACCGGACGGCCCGCGGGGCTTACCCTGCCCTGCAGCCTGTACGGGCCCGTCCGGGGTGTGACGTCACAACCCCCGAGAGGGCCTGGCGTTTCGCGGCTACTGGGTTGTGTTCGTGCCCCCGATGGCCTAGCATGGCCAGTTGCCGTGCATTCTCGGTCTGCTTTCGCGACTCT
>DASQUY010000262.1:0-2205 GCA_035641055.1 Acidimicrobiales bacterium
AGCGAAACCACGTCGACGTCATGGCGCTTCACGGCGCACCTCGATGCTTCCGGCTCCGAGATCGAGACCGAGCGTGAGGGTGCCGCCACCAGGGCTGCCCCCGTCGTCGGTGAACCGGCGCTCCTGCCCCAGGCCGCTGGAAGCGTTGCCGAACGCCTGGATCTCCCCGGCGCCGATGTCGGCCTCGACCACGACATCGACAGCAGGCGGGACGATGACTGTCAGATCGCCCGCCGTCTGGTCGATGTCGAGCGTCTCGCGATCGGCGTCGGTGAAGGGGACGGCGGACAAGTCGTACAGCACGCTGCCCGCGCCGCGGTGCTCGGTGCCCGTGGGCAGCTCGGCAAGCGTGGTCGGTCGGAAGGTGAAGTTCTCGGAGCCCAGGTCGAATCTGCCGATGATCACGGCAGGCACCAGTGCGAGTCCGAGCACGATGCCCAGCGCGATGAGGCCCCGGGACCGGCCCCACCAACTGCCGACGAGCAGCCCGAGGCCGACGATGGCCAATGCGGTCGCTACATAGGTCGCGGCAGGCACCGTGGCCCAGGTGGCGTCGTTGACGGCCACGATGCCGATGGCGAGGGCCGCGACGCTGACCGTGATCCGGCCCAGGGCCGAGCGCGGACGTTCCGTCGGGGTCGCGGGCGCAGTCACCGGCGCGGGGTAGGAGTCCCAGGTCTCGTCGTCGAGCCGCTGGCCGTTCTCCCAGTCCGGGTCCTCGGCCCACCACCGGGTCGGGACGGCCGACGATGGGTCCGCCGTCGCGGCGGGCTGCGTGGCGGGCTCGTTGGCCGTGCCTTCCCGAGCCGCGCCGGTAGCCGCAGCCTCGTCGTCAGCCGCGGACTTGTCGTCCTCGGTCGCCGGCTCGGTCGCGGCGCCGGTCGGGTCCGCGTCCTGCGGAACTGTGACACTCGACGACGAGCGCGCGTAGCCGGGGTAGCCGGGATATCCCGGGTAATCGATCCCGCTGGTCGGCGGGTGGCCCGGGTGGTCGCCCCGAGCGGGCTCGGCCGCGGGCCGTCGGTCGTCGCGGCGGAGCAGCACGACGAACCCCAGGGCCGCGAGCAGGAGCAGCACTCCGCCGTCCCAGTCTCCGCCGACAATGCCGCCGCCGGCCACGAGCACGACCAGCATCAGGCCCAGGGCCAGCGCCACGGTCGCGGTGCGGGGTGAACCGGTGTCCTGCCGGCCGAGCGCCTGCTCGGCCACCGAACCCTCGTCGTCCTCGGCGGGAATCAGCAGCCAGGCGGCGGCGTACGCCAGGACGCCCACGCCTCCGAAGATGGCGAGCACCACGGTGACGATCCGCAGCACCAGGGGGTCGACACCGAGCCGCCGTCCCATGCCGCCGAGGACCCCGGCGACGACCCGGTCGGAGCGGCTGCGGCGCAGGGCGCGCAGCTCGCTGCCCAGCCGAGGAGGCGCCGAGAACGGCGAGTCGCCGTCGGCCGCTGGCGGGGTGGTGGCTTCGGTCATGCCTCGATGGTGCCCATCACCTGGTCGGCCCACCATCGGGGATCACCCCGGCGGGACCCTGGTTCGCCTCCGGGTCGGCGCCGGGAAGTCCCTCATGGCGGCGCAGCCGCGCGCGTGTGACCATCGAGGGGTGACCACCACGTCGGCTCCGCATGCCCGCGGCCAGGTGCCGCCGGTCGCGGAGGCCGGCGATCCGTACCGGCCGCCGTCCTTCACCAGGCGGTCCGAGGGCCGCCTGGTCGGTGGTGTCGCCTCCGGGCTGGCCGTCCACCTCGGACTGCAGCCGCTCTCGGTGCGGCTCGGGTTCGCCCTGCTGGCCGGCCTCGGGGGATTCGGCGTCGTGCTCTACCTGGCGCTGTGGATCTTCACGCCGCTGGACCGTCCTGGCAACCGCACCGCGGAGGAGGAACTGCCGGCCGGGATCGCCGCGGCCACGCGTTCGGGGAAGCGCCGTCGGCGGCTCCGGGCGCCGCGCTCAGGCGACCTGGGTCAGCTCGCGGCGCTGGCCCTCCTCGGCGGTGGTATCGCGCTGCTGCTCCAGCAGACGCCGCTGGGCGTCAGCCCTGCATTGTTCGTCCCGCTGTTGCTGGCCGGGCTCGGGGTGGCGCTGATCTGGCGGACGGCTGACGAGCGGCAGCGGCGAAGCATGACCGCGCTCTCGCCTCGGGCGCCGTGGCTGGCGCCGCTCCTCCGCAAGGGCGGGCTGATGGCCGTCGCCCGTATCGTGGC
>DASQUY010000263.1:0-2305 GCA_035641055.1 Acidimicrobiales bacterium
CGAGGGTTCCTCGACATCCGCCGAGGGCGCCGACGAGCACCGCCAGCCGTCCCCAGCCACCTCGACGCCTGCGACCACCATCCGCCACACCGCCAAGAAGCGCACCGCAACGAGCAACGGCCAGCGCTCCCTACCGTTCACCGGCTGACCCCATGCGCCCCCTCCCGCTCTCCGCTCCGAACCAGACCAAGGACGGTGAGGCACTTGCACCTGCCGTGCTGTGCCGTCCTGTCCGCCGCCCACGTGTGGGGAGGGTGGGGCGGTGTTGAGCGTGGGGAAGCTGGCGCCGGGCCAGCAGCAGTACTACTTGGACACGGTCGCCCGGGGGCTGGAGGAGTACTACACGGGCGCCAAGGAAGCTCCCGGCGTGTGGGTCGGCTCGGGCGCCCCCCGGCTGGGACTGGCTGGCGAGGTCGACGCCGAGGTCCTGGGCCGGGTTCTGGAACACGTCCATCCCGACGGCGTCTACCGGTTGACGGCCCCGCGGTCGGTGCCCGTGATCGCCGCGTACGACGCCACGTTCTCTGCTCCCAAGTCGGTGTCGCTACTGCATGCCCTGGGTCCGCCGGAGGCCTCCAACGAGGTCCGCAACGCCCACGACGCCGCGGTCGCGGCGTCGTTGCCGGTGTTGGAGCAGGTGGGGTGCCGGGTGCGGCGGGGCCGAGGCGGCCACACCGTCATCGACGGGGAGGGGTTTGTGGCGGCGGCGTTCCGGCATCGCACGTCGCGGGCCGGCGACCCCCAGCTGCACACCCACGTGGTGATCGCCAACCTCGCCCATGCCCCGAGCGACGGTCGGTGGACGGCGCTCGATGGCCGCCCCCTGTACGCGTGGTGGCGGCCCGTCGGTCACCTCTACGAGGCTCACCTGCGTTGGGAGCTGACCCGACGCCTCGGCGTCGAGTGGGGGCTGGTGCGCAACGGCATCGCCGACGTCGCCGGCATCCCCGGACCAGTGCTGCGTGAGTTCTCGACCCGCCGCCGGGAGATCGAAGCCCACCTCGAGGAGCACGGTCAGCGCAGCGCGCGGGCGGCGCAGTACGCCACCTACGCCACCCGCACCGCCAAAGGCGCCAGTGTCGAGGCCGAAGGTCTCGTCCCGGGTTGGCGGGCGCGGGCCGAGGCGCTCGGCTTCGATACCCACGGCCTCGGCGCTGTGCTTGACCGCACCGTTGCGGTGGAGCCACCGACGCCTGGCAGCCCGGAGGCCGACCGGCTGTACCGGTGGCTGGCCGGCCCCGAGGGCCTGACCGCCAAGGCCAGCACCTTCGGGACCCGTGAGGTCATCAAGGCCATCTGCAACGCCCTGCCGGCAGGCGGCCGCGTCGATCAGGTTCTCGATCTGGTCGACGGGTTCCTGCGCTCCGAACACGTCCTGACCATCAGCATGGACCCAGCGGCGGCGACGATCCGCCGCAACGACGGTGTCGTGATCCCGGCCCGCACCGACGAGGTCCGCTGGACGACACCGGAGATGCTGGAACTCGAGGCGAGCATCGTCGCGTCGGCGCTCCGGCGGCGCTCCACTGCGGTTGGTGTTGCCGCGCCGGCGGCAGTGGACGCCGCCATGGCGACCCGGCCGTCCCTGTCGAGCGAGCAGCAGGAGATGGTTCGCACCATCTGCGCATCTGGCGATGGGATCGACGTCGTCGAGGGTGCCGCCGGGGCCGGCAAGACCTTCGCCCTCGCCGCCGCCCGCCAAGCGTGGGAGGCATCGGGCCACAGGGTGATCGGCTGCTCGTTGGCCGCCCGGGCGGCCCGTCAGCTGCAGGACGACGCCGGCATCCCGGCCTCGACGATCGATCGGCTCCTCGGCGAACTCGGCCGCACCCGTCGCGTGCTCGGCAGCCGCACCGTGGTCGTGGTCGACGAGGTGGCCATGGTGGGGACCCGCAAGCTCGTCCGGCTCCTGGCGCATGTCGAAGCAGCACGAGCCAAGGTCGTGCTCGTCGGTGACCCCTGCCAGCTCGCCGAGATCGACGCCGGCGGCGCCTTCCGCAGCCTCCAACAACGGCTCGGCGCCAGCCGCCTCATCGACAACCGTCGCCAGACCAAGGCATGGGAGCGTCACGCGCTCGCCGAACTACGTTCCGGCGACCCCGACCGGGCAGTCGACGCCTACCTTCAGCACGACCGCATCCACCAGGCAAAGACCAGCGACGAGGCCCGAGGGCTGCTGGTCGAGCAGTGGGCGAGCGCCCGCGCCGCAGGCGATGACGCGCTCATGGTCGCCGCCCGGCTCGCCGACGTCGATGACCTCGACCGTCGAGCCCGCGCTGCCGTCCGGGCGCAGGGCCGGCTCGGT
>DASQUY010000264.1:0-9712 GCA_035641055.1 Acidimicrobiales bacterium
CCTACGACACGTGGCGACGTCATTCATGGTGGCCAACGGCGAGCATCCCAAGGTGATCCAGGCGCGTCTGGGCCACGCTGACCCCGCGGTATCGCTGGGCGTCTATGCCCACGTCTCGGCTGAGGTTGACTGCGCTGCGGCCGACCACCTCGGGGAGCTTCCCACTCCGGGTTCATCGCGTTCATCGGTGACATCCACGGCTGTGCGCTCCACGCGCTGGGTGCGATCGCCGCCCTTCGGTACCACCGCCGGATCGAGCTGGCCGCGGTCATCCAGGTGGGCGACTTCGGGGCTGGCCAATCTCGTCCCGTCCAAGATCAGCCGCTTCGGGTCCGAACCCATCAATCCGACCCAAGAGGTGACGCCGGGCAGCGTCGCGGTGCTCGACGTCACATCGTGGGAGCTCGAGTACATCACCGACGCCTGGCTGGCCGAGATCAAGGGAGATGACCTCGACCTCGGGGGGCTCCTAGAGCGGTACGGCTTCTGACCCGCCGAGCCCGTCGCAGGCGTGCGGCCCGAAGCTCGTTCGAGCAGGCGGAGTGCCGCCCTCAGCACGGGTGCGTGTCGAGTGCGTTTACCGCGGGGCGGTTTCCTCGCGATCGCCCGGGGCCGGGAAGGGCGCACGAAAGGTGAAGGCTTCGGCCGACGGACCGTGGCGCTGCAGCCTGGTGAGGCGGTCCTTGGCCTCGTCGACCGACGGATGGTGGCCCGCCGGCACCCACCACAGCACGAGGTAGGCCTCGTCCGCCCGTTCGAACCACTCCCGGCGCCGCTGCATCACCGACCGGTGGTCCGACCGGTAGACGAAGTCGGCCAGCATGTCGATCGACTCCCAGACGCTCATATTGACGAGCACCATGTCGTCGTCGAAGGCCCGGATAGCCGTGGCGTCGCCGTCCTCGGTCTGGAGCCGCCACACGAACCCCGGCGCGCCGTCGGCCAGCGCATTGATCGGCTCGAGCCCGGCCACGAACCCGGCGAGCTGCGGCGAGTCGAGCGGAGCCTGCAACCGGGCGACGTTGAGCTGGGCGAGGTGGTATCCGGCCATGTCCCCACGCTACGTGCGGAGCCGGGCTCTTCGTGCCCCGCGCCGGATCCATCCGCCTCAGCGGTGTTCGTGCACCGAGCCGGCGTCGAGCTCGATCGTGCGGGTGCAGGCCATCGCCTCGAGAAAGCGGCGATCGTGAGTGACGAGGAGCAGAGTCCCGTCGAAGCGGCCGATGGCCTGCTCGAGCTGCTCGATCGCGGGGAGGTCCAGGTGGTTCGTCGGCTCGTCGAGCACCAGCAGGTTCACGCCCGTGGCCTGCAGCATGGCCAGCGTGGCTCGGGTGCGCTCGCCGGGCGACAGGGTGCTCGGCTCTCGGGTGACGTGATCGGCGCCCAGCCCGAACTTGGCCAGCACGGACCGGGCCTCGGAGGGTGCGGTCACGCCGGTGCGGCGCTGGAACCCGGCCAGCACGGTGGCGGCGCCGGCAAGGGCGTCACGTCCCTGTTCGATCTCACCCACGACCACACCGGGGCCCAGCCGCCGGGCGCCCGAGGCCAGCGGCGCCCGGCCGAGGAGGGCATCCAGAAGCGTGGTCTTGCCGGACCCGTTCGGCCCCACCACCGCCACCCGGTCACCCCAGCCGATCTCCAGCGTCACCGGGCCCAACCGGAAGCCCGGCTCGCCGTTCCGGCCCGGCCGTTCGACGACGGCGCCGTCCAGCCGGGCGACCCTGTCGCCAGCGCGCCCGGCGCCGGCGATCTGCATCCTCAGCTCCCAGCCCTCCCACGGCTTGTCGACGGGCGTAAGCCGGGCCAGGGCACGATCGGTCTGGCGGGCCTTGGCGGCCACCTTCTCGGCGCCCTGCATCCGCCGAAAGCGGATGAACTTGTCCCGCTCGCCCGACCGGCGGGCGGTGCCGACCCCGGTCACCGCCCAGTCCCGCTGGCGGCGCGCCCGCTCGACCAGCTCGTCGCGCTGCTCGACGTAGTGCCGGTGGGCCTCCTCGGCGTGGCGTCGGCTCTGGCGCCGCTCCTCCAGGAACGCGTCCCAGCCGCCGTCGGAGCGGGTGAGCGTCCCGGCGTGCTCGTCGATCTCGGCGACCGCGGTGACCGTGCGCTCCAGGAACGCCCGGTCGTGGGACACGACAACGACCGGACCTGACAGCTCCGACACGAAGCGCTCGAGGCGCTCCAGACCATCGAGGTCCAGGTCGTTGGTCGGCTCGTCCAGCAGGAACACGTCGAAGCGGGCCAGCAGCAACGCCGCCAGCTGCACCCGGGCCCGCTGGCCGCCCGACAGCTGTCCCACCTCGCGGGCCAGCAGGTCGGGGGCCAAGCCGAGGCCATCGACCACTCTCGCTGCTCGGGCGTCCAGGTCGGCCCCACCGAGCGCGAGCCAGCGATCCAGCGCCGCGGCGTAGCGATCGCCGGCGTCGGCGTTCGCCGCCAGGGCCGCCGTCGCCGCGTCCAGGTCCCGCCCGGCCGCCGCCACCCCGGTCCGGCGAGTCAGCAGGTCGGACACGGCCTCGCCCGGCCGCGGCACGGTCTCCTGGGGCAAGTAGCCCACCGTCGCGTCGCCCGGCGCCAAGCGGATCCGGCCACCGTCGGGCGGCTGCAGCCCGGCCAGCACCCGCAGCAGGGTCGACTTGCCCGAGCCGTTCGGCCCGACCAGCCCGAGCCGAACGCCCGGCCCGACCACCACGTCGGCGCCAGCCAGCAGGACGCGCGGGCCGACGGCGACGGTCAGACGGTGAGCAGCGAGCGATACAAGAGAACGAGACACGGCACGGCCTTCCAGGGTCGGGGCGGGACAACGCAGGACGGGGGCCGTGCTCGCTACATCGGGGCCAGGCTAGGGGACCGTCGACGCGCGACCTACCCGGGTTACACGCGTGAGCTCCGGAGGGGTCTGGTGTGGTCTACTGCCTCGATGGCCGACTGCCGCACCTGCGAGTTGGTGGCCCGTCGCGACTCGGGGCAGGCGCCGCCGTGGGACCGCATCGTCCGGACGCCGGGCTGGGACGTCGCCCATGCGTACGGCACCGCGGTCGAGGGATGGACCGTGCTCGCGCTCCGGCGGCACGTCACCGCCGTGGCGGACCTGACCGAGGATGAAGCGTCCGAGCTCGGGCCGCTCGTCACGAGCGTGTCCCGGGCGCTGCACGAGGCGGTTGGCTGCGAGAAGACCTACGTCGCGCAGTTCGCCGAGCACCCCCAGCACCCTCACGTCCACGTGCACGTGATCCCACGCGACGCCGGCCTGCCGCCCGAGCATCGCGGCCCGGGCGTCTTCACGCTGGCCGGCGTCGACGACGGCCGCTGCGTGCCGGAGGCCCGCATGAACGAGATCGCGGCCGACGTCCGGCGCCACCTCAACCCGTGGGAGCCGGAGGCGTGACCGACGCCGGCCCGCTGCCGGATCCGGGCGCTTTCGACCTTCCGGCCGGCGTGGCCTACCTCAACTGCGCCTACATGGGGCCTCTGCCCCGCGTCGCGCTGGCGGCCGGCCGGCACGCCCTGGAGGGCAAGGCCAGGCCGTGGGAGATCGGCGTGCCCGACTTCTTCGAGCCCGTCGAGCGAGCCCGGTCCCTCTTCGCTGGGTTCGTGGGCGGCGACGCCGACGGCGTGTGCATCGTGCCGTCGGTGAGCTACGGGATCGCCCTCGCCGCCGCCAACCTGCCGGTCGGCCGCGGCGACCGCATCGTCGTGCTGGCCGAACAGTTCCCCTCCAACGTGTACGCGTGGCGCGACCTGGCCGAGCGGACCGGGGCCGAGGTGGTGACCGTCCCCCGGCCCGCCGACGACGGGTGGACGGCGGCGGTCGAAGCGGCTGTCGACGAACGCTGCGCCGTCGTCGCCGTCCCGGCCTGCCACTGGACCGACGGCACGGCCGTCGACCTGGTGCGGGTCGGCGACCGGGCCCGCTCGGCCGGCGCCGCCCTGGTCGTCGACGCCTGCCAGGCGGCGGGCGCGGTTCCCCTCGACGTCGGGCGCATCCGGCCCGATTTCCTGGTGACCGCCGCCTACAAGTGGCTCCTCGGCCCCTACAGCCTCGCCTTCTGCTGGGTGGCGCCACAATGGCGCGAGGGCCGGCCGCTCGAGCACAACTGGATCACCCGCGCCGGCAGCGACGACTTCGCGGGCCTCGTGGACTACACCGACGAGCGCGCCCCCGGCGCCCGGCGCTACGACATGGGCGAGGTGTCGAACTTCGCCCTGATCCCCGTGGCGATCGCCTCGATGGAGGTCCTGGCGGGGTGGGGCCTCGACGCCGTCGCCGCCCACGCCGGGACGTTGACCGGCGCCATCGCCGACGGAGCCGCCGAGCTGGGCCTGGCCGTGGCGGCCCCGGTGGCCCGCTCGCCCCACCTCCTCGGCGCCCGGCTCCCGGAGGGGCTCGACGCCCCCGCCGTCGCCGACCACCTGCGGGAGCGGCAGGTGCACGTCTCGGTGCGCGGCACGTCGCTGCGCGTGTCCGCCCACGTGTTCAATACCCCCGACGACGTCGACCGGCTCCTGGCCGCCCTCAAAGAGGGTCTGTGAAAGACGGGGTTGTCAGGGGGCCGGGGCCTCGGCGGCGTCCTTGACGGCGGGCTTGACCGGCGGCGCGCTCCGCCAGTCGGGGATGCCGTCCTCGGGCAGCGCCGCCGGGTACTTGTTGTCGTGCAGCTGCGCCCAGTGCGAGTGGTTCAGCTCGTGCAGCGTGAAGCAGGAGTTGAGGGCGTTGTAGAAGCCCATGTTGTCGACCGACTGGTTCACCGCCTCCTTGATGAGCAGGGCGGTCATGGTCGGGAGCTGGGCGATGCGGCGGGCGAAGGTGAGCGTGTGCTCGCCGAGCTCGGCCTCCGGGAACAGCTTGCTCACCATGCCCAGCCGGTGCGCCTCGTCGGCGTCGATGGAGTCGCCGGTGAGCATCAGCTCCTTGGCCTTGCGCGGGCCGAGCTCCCACGGGTGGGCGAAGTACTCGACCCCGCACATCCCCAGGCGGGTCCCGACCACGTCGGCGAAGCGGGCGTCGTCGGCGGCGACGATGAGGTCGCACGCCCACATGAGCATGAGCCCGGCGGCGTAGACCGTGCCGTGGACCTGGGCGACGGTGATCTTGCGGAGGTTCCGCCAGCGGCGGGTGTTGTCGAAGAAGTAGTGCCACTCCTGCAGCATGAGCGACTCGGCGGCCTGCCGGGTGGCGCCGTTGATCCGGTAGGTGGGGTGCTGGTCGGGTCCCGGCGTGCGCTCGGCCATGAACTGCTGGGAGCCCATGTCGTGTCCGGCGGAGAACATCTTCCCCATGCCTCCCAGGATGACGACCCGCACCTGGTCGTCGGCCTCGGCCCGCAGGAAGGCGTCGTTCAGCTCGACGAGCAGGCCCCGGTTCTGGGCGTTCCGGGCATCGGGCCGGTTGAGCATGATGCGGGCGATCGCCCCCTCGTCGACGGTCTCGTAGGTCACGAACTGGTAGTCCGGCGTGTCCGACATGGCGCGGACACTAGTCCACTGCAGGTTCCCCAAGATGACGCACCTGTTAGCCTGGCGGGCATCGAGCCGGCCTCGGTCAGAGGGGGACGACATGATGCAGATGGACGACATGGTGCTGGTGAGCGTGGACGACCACGTGGTCGAACCGCCTCACCTGTTCGAGGGCCGCCTGCCGAAGAAGTACGCCGATCTCGCACCGCAGTTCGTGACGCGTGACGACGGCACGAACGCGTGGCGGTACGAAGGGAACGAGATCGCCAACGTGGCGCTGAACGCCGTGGCCGGCCGCCCGAAGGAGGAGTACGGGATCGAGCCGACCGCCTTCACCGAGCTGCGGGCCGGTTGCTACGACATCGACGAGCGGGTCAAAGACATGGACGCCAACGGCGTCCTGGGCTCGCTGTGCTTCCCGTCGTTCCCGCAGTTCTGCGGCCAGCTCTTCGCCCGCACCGAGGACAAGGACGTCGCCCTCGCCATGGTCCGGGCCTACAACGACTGGCACATCGACGAGTGGTGCGGCACGCACCCGGGCCGGTTCATTCCCTGTCCGCTGCCGGCGGTCTGGGACCCCGAGGTGATGGCCGCCGAGGTCCGGCGGTGTGCGGCGAAGGGCGCCCACGCTGTCACGTTCTCGGAGAACCCGACGAAGCTGGGCTGGCCCAGCGTGCACTCCGACCACTGGGACCCGGTCTGGACGGCGTGCTGCGACGAGCAGGTCGTCGTGTGCATGCACATCGGGTCGTCGTCGGCGATCACGATCACGTCGCCCGACGCCCCGATCGACTGCATGATCACGCTGCCGCCGATCAACATCGTCCAGGCGGCGACCGACCTCGTGTGGTCACCCGTGCTGCGGAAGTACCCGGACCTGCGGTTCGCCCTGTCCGAGGGCGGGATCGGGTGGATCCCGTACTTCATGGAGCGGATCGACTACCAGTACCGCCAGCATCACCTCTGGACGGGCCAGGACTTCGGGGATCGCCTGCCGTCCGAGGTGTTCCGCGAGCGGGTGCTCACCTGCTTCATCGACGACCGCTTCGGGGTCGCCAACCGGCGCTTCCTCAACATGGACAACGTGATGTGGGAGTGCGACTACCCGCACTCCGACTCGACGTGGCCGTTCTCGCCCGAGCAGGTGTGGGAGCACTTCGAGGGCATCGACATCAGTGACGACGAGATCGACCGCCTCACGCACCGCAACGCCATGCGCAACTTCAACTACGACCCGTTCTCGGTGCTCGGCGAGCGGGAGCGGTGCACGGTCGGGGCGCTGCGGGCCCGGGCCGCAGGCCACGACGTCTCGATCCGCTCCACCAACGCGTCGAAGGTCGGCGCCCACGCCACGAAGGCCGGCGACTTCAGCGCCCACCTGAGCAACGCCGGGGCCCGCTGACCGTCAGAACGTCGTGTTGGCCAGGAAGTCGACCGCGGGCGTCGCCGCCGGGAAGGAGCCGGTGATCCCGGAGCTGAAGTAGCCGGCGTCGGTGACCATGGTGATGCCGGTCATCGCCCGGCTCGCGTCGCTGCACAGGAACGCCAGCGGGTACGCCTGCTCGAGCGGCGTGGAGGCCTCGACGCCGACCTCGGCGCGGTAGTCGGCGCCGAAGCCGAGCCAGGTCTCCTCGTTCGCCCGGGCGAGCGGCGTGTCGGTCGGGCCCGGGAGGATGGCGTTGATGCGGATCCCCCGCTTCAGCAGGCCGAAGGCCTCGCGGGCGACGTAGGCGCTGATCGACAGCTTGCTCCACAGGTAGTCCGCCTTGCCGTGGTCCTGGGCCCAGCGCGCCGCCTCGTCGAAGTCACGGATGTCGAGGTACTCGCCCAGGAGCTCGAGGTTCGCCTGCCAGCCGAAGCCGGCGGCCGACGAGATGAAGCCGATGGCCGAGCCGGCCGGCAGCATGTCGTCGGCGAGGAGCCGCTCGATGAGGTGGCGGTGGCCGATGAAGTTGATGCGCTCGATCCCGGGCGTGCCGTCGGCGACGCCGGCGCACGAGAACAGGGCGTGGACGGGGCCGCCGCACTCGTCGACGGCGGCGTCGATCGACGCCCGCTCGGCGAGGTTGACGGGGATGGCCTTGGCGCCGGGCAGCGTGACCTCGGCGAAGTCCATCACGACGACCTCGGCGCCGGCGTCCTGCACCAGCTCGGCGACCGCGGCCCCCATCCCGGAGGCTCCGCCGACGACCAGCGCCCGCTTGCCGTCGTACCTGAACGCGTCGAACAAGCCCATCCATATCTCCTTTATGCGACGATGCCGCGGACCTTGAGGTCCACGATCGTGTCCCAGTCGAGCCCGAGGTCGCCGAGGATGGCGTCGCCGTGCTCGTTGAACTCGGGCGCCCGCCGGGGCGCGGCGGGCTCACCGTCGAACTCGACGGGCGCCGCCGCCAGCTTGAACGCGGTGCCGTCCGCCGTCGCGCAGTCCTGGACGTAGCCGTTGGCGAGGGTTTGCCGATCGGTCGAGGCCTCGAGCGTGTCCTGCACCATGGTCCACTGCCCCGAGAAACCGTCGAGCTGTTGGCGCCACTCCTCCTGGGTGCGCTCGGCGAAGGCGGCGCGCAACACCTCGACCGCGGCCGCGCAGTTCTCTTTGATCGCCTCGGCGTCGGCGAACCGCTCGTCGGTGGCGAGCTCGGGCCGCCCGACGACCTGGCAGACCTCCGGCCAGTACTTCGCCGCCTGGAGGCAGCACAGGTTCACGAACTTCCCGTCCTTGGTCTTGTAGATCATGGTCAGGGGGTTGCCCGTGGGCACATTCGGCGGCGGTGGGGCCCATCCGACCCCGAACTGCAGCGACAGCGCCAGGGCCGCCCCTATCGACCACATGCCGGTGCCGAGGAGCGACACGTCGACGGTGGGCGCCTCGCCGGTGCGCTCGCGGTGGTAGAGCGCGCCCATGATTCCGCCGGCGATGGTCATGGCGCCGATCGAGTCGCCGAACGCCGGCGCCGGCGGTGCGGGGACGTAGTCGGCGTCCGCCTGCTTCACGCCCATCGCCACCCCGGAGCGGGCCCAGTACGCCAGCGCGTCGTAGGAGCCGCGATCGGCCTCGGGGCCCCGCTCGCCCTGACCGCTGCCCCGCACGTAGATGATGCTCGGGTTGTGAGCGCGGATGTCCTCCACGTCGATCTTGAGCTTCGTGCGGACGCTCGGGAGCTTGTTCGTGAGGAACACGTCGGAGGTCGCGGCGAGCTTGTAGAGGATGTCGAGACCCTCGTCCGAGGCGAGGTCGAGGCCGAGGCTCTGCTTGCCCCGATTCGAGTGCTCGAGCAGCACATGGACGCTCGTTCCCATGACGGCCAGGCCGCTGGAGGCGAGCCCGCGCATCGCGTCGCCCCGCTCGACGTGCTCGATCTTGACCACCTCGGCACCCCAATCGGCCAGCAGCGCCGAGGCCGCCGGCACGAACGTGTGCTCGGCGACCTCGAGGATGCGGACGCCTTGCATGACTGCGGTCATGTCCCCCTCCGGCGCTCGGCAGCAAATGCAACCCCCAACAATAGGTGACGTGGGTGTCATAAATCAGTCGCCGGCGTCCGGCGTCGCTTCTGCCCGCGCTGACCTTCAATAGTGCAAGTGAGCGCGGGCAGAACATCGACGCCACAGCGCCCAGCCGCTTCTGCCCGCGCTGACCGTCCATAGTGAAGGTGAGCGCGGGCAGAAACGGCTCGGATCAGCGGGCGGCGTGGACCGGGACGTTCGCGTAGCCAGCGACGTTGGACATGTGAACGCGGCGCAGCCCGGACTGGTCGACCTCCAGCCGCCGCCACCGCGCCGCCAGCTCCTCGATGGCGATGCGGCTCTCCATGCGGGCAAGCGCGGCGCCGAGGCAGCTGTGCACGCCGTGGCCGAACCCGATGGCGACGTTCGGCGGGCGCTCGATGTCGAAGTCGTCGGGGCGCTCGAAGGCGCGAGGGTCGCGGGTCGCCGCCCCGGTGACGAGGAGGACCGGGAAGCCGGCCGGGATCGTGCCGCCCTCGAATTCGCGCTCGGCGACAGAGAACCGGCCCTGGTACTGCGACGGGGGCAGGTACCGGAGGATCTCCTCGACCGCCCCGGGGATCGTCTCCCGGTCGCCGAGGACCTTCTGCCACTGGTCGGGGTGCCGCGAGAACAGCACCACCGCGTTGCCCACCAGCTTCGTCACCGTCTCGGCGCCGGCGCCGCCGAGCAGGCTGGCGAACCCGGCGATCTCGCCGTCGTCGAGCCCGGTCTGCTCGCCGTCGCCGCGGTCGACCGTGACCTGCGT
>DASQUY010000265.1:0-4089 GCA_035641055.1 Acidimicrobiales bacterium
GCCGCCGTTGTCGTCGCTCCTGAGGCGCCCCGGGCGCGGCTGCCCGTCGGGCGCGCCCGGCCGGGTGCCGTCGAGGCGGGGGTGGGTCAGCCCGACTGGCTGCCGGTCGACACGCCCGTGGCGTGGTTCCGGGGCACGCCCACCGGCGCCGGCACGGAGATCATCACCCGCACGGTGGCCACCGCGGTCGAGGCCGGCGTCCCCGTCGTGGGGCTGTTGGACGGGTTGGGCGTGGCCGGCACCGAAGATGGCGCCGCCGGCCTGGCGTCGCTGCACGCCTGGGGGAATCTGGCCCGCGCGCTTGTGGCCGCCTCCGGGATGGTGCCGGTCGTGCTCGTCCTCGACGGCCCCTGCCGGGGCGGCGTCGCTCCCGTGCTCGGCCTGGCCGATCTCGTGGTCATGACCGCCCGGGCCACGGCGTTCGTCAACGACCCCACGTCCTCGGCGCGCATCACTGGCGCCGCCGGGCCGCTCGACGCCGACCGGCTCGGCGGGGCGTGGGTACACGACAGCCGGACGGGCGTGGCCGACCTCGTGGCCGCGGATCTCGACGAGGCCGCCGACCTCGTGGCCGATCTGCTCGACCACCTCCCCGCCAACAACGGCGAGCCGCCGCCCGCGGTCACGCCCACCGATCCCAGCGATCGACCGACCCCCCGGGCGGCCGGCCTCGTGCCCGGCGAGAGCTGGGCGTCCTACGACGTGCGCGAGGTGGCCGCCGACCTGGTCGACGACGGTGCCTTCCTCGAGTTGCGGCCGCGCTTCGGGCCCAGCGTGGTGACCGGCCTGGCCCGGATCGCCGGGCAGCCGGTCGGCGTGCTCGCCAACCAGCCCAGCCAGCTCGCCGGAGCCCTCGACATCGAGGGCTCGGCGAAAGGCGCCCGCTTCGTCCGGTTCTGCGACGCGTTCAACCTGCCCATCCTCACCCTCGTCGACACGCCCGGCTTCCGCCCGGGACGCGACCAGGAGTGGCGGGGCATGATCCGTCACGGCGCCAAGCTGGCCTTCGCCTACGCCGAGGCCACTGTGCCCCGCGTGTGCGTGGTGCTGCGCAAGGCCTACGGCGGGGCCTACATCGTGATGGACTGCAAGTCGATGGGCAACGACTGTGCCCTGGCCTGGCCGAGCGCCGAGATCGCCGTGATGGGGGCCCGCGGGGCGGTGGAGATCCTCCACCGCCGGGACCTGAACGGGGCCCTCACGGACGGCGAGCGCCAGGAGCGCCGGCGCAAGCTCGAGGCCGAGTACGAGGCCGTCCACCTGTCACCCGCCGCGGCGGCGGAGCGCGGGTACGTCGACGAGGTCATCGACCCGGGCGCCACCCGCGCCGCGGTCGCCGGCGCGCTGGCGGCGCTGGCGGCCAAGCGCGAACGTCTGCGGCCGCGGCGTCACGACAACATTCCCCTTTGAAAGGACGATCCCCGTTGTTGCTCGACGGCAAGAGGCTGGTCGTGACCGGCGTGCTCACCAAGGACTCGATCGCGGCCGCGGTCGCCCGGCTCGCCCGGGAGCAGGGGGCCGAGCTGGTGCTCACCTCGTTCGGCCGGGGGATGCGGCTCACCGAGCGGGTCGCCCGCACGCTGCCCGGGTCGCCGCCCGATGTCGTCGAGCTCGACGTCACCGAGCCGGCCCACCATGCCGCCCTCGCCGAGGAGCTGGGCCGCCGCTGGGGCAAGGTCGACGGCGCCCTCCACGCCGTGGGCTTCGCCCCGGAGCTGTGCCTCGGGCAGGACGACGGCCTGCTGGCCGCCGGGTGGGACGACGTGGCCACGGCCCTCCACGTGTCGGCGTACTCGCTCAAGTCCCTGACCGAGACGCTGCTGCCGCTGATGCCGCAGGGGGGATCGGTCGTCGCCCTGGACTTCGACGCCGCCCAGACCTGGCCGGCCTACGACTGGATGGGCGTCGCCAAGGCCGCCCTCGAGGCCACCTGCCGCTACCTGGCCCGCGACCTCGGCCCGCGGCAGGTGCGGGTCAACCTCGTGGCGGCCGGGCCCCTGCGGACGCTGGCGGCCCGGTCGATCCCCGGCTTCGAGGTCATGGAGCAGGCCTGGGGCCAGCGGGCCCCGCTGGGCTGGGACGTGCGCGAGCCCGACCCCGTGGCCCGCGCCTGCGTCGCCCTGCTGTCGGACTGGTTCCCTGCCACCACCGGGGAGATCGTCCACGTCGACGGTGGCGCCCACGCCGTCGCCCTGTCAGCCGGGGAGGTGGGGCCCACATGACATCGCCTGGCGCCCGGGCCCGAGGCAATAGCGCACGCTCGCGGCAGCCCGAGGCACAAGCTCACGGTTTCCGTTCGCCATTGCCTCGGGCCTTCCCGGGCGTTGGCTATTGCCTCGAACCACGGGTGGCACGGCGGTGACCCCCGGCAATCCCGTCGACCTGTTGCCCCACCGGCCGCCGTTCCGGTTCGTCGATGCCGTCGACGAGCTGGAGCCCGGCGAGCGGGTGCGGGCCCGCTACCGGGTCCGGGGCGACGAGGCGTTCCTGGCCGGGCACTTTCCCGGCAACCCGATCTTCCCCGGCGTGATCCAGCTCGAGGCCCTGGCGCAGGCCGGCGCCGTCGCCCTGCTCGCGGACGCCCGCTACGCCGGCTCGCTCCCGCTGTTCGGCGGCGTGGAGGACGTGCGCTGGCGCCGCCAGGTGCGCCCGGGCGACGAGCTGATGCTGGAGGTGACCGTGGACCGGTTGTCGGCCCGTGGCGGCTGGGCGCAGGGCCGGGCGACCGTAGACGGCAAGGTCGCCTGCTCGGCCCGGCTGTTCTTCGTGCTGGCGAGCGGCAACGGGGCGGCCTAGGTGGGCTCCGAGCCGCCGCCCGCCGAGCGGGACCTCCTGGACTTCGCCGTCGAGGTGGTCCGCGCCGCCGGCGACCTCACCCTCGGGTGGTTCCGGGCCTCCGAGCTCGCCGTGGACACCAAGGCCGACGGCACGCCGGTCACCGCCGCCGACCGGTCGGCCGAGCGGCTCGTGCGCGAGCGGATCGCCGAGCGCTTCCCCGACGACGGCGTGCTCGGAGAGGAGGAGCCCGAGACGCCGGGGCGCTCGGGGCGGCGCTGGATCGTCGACCCCATCGATGGCACCAAGGCTTTCACCCGGGGCGTCCCGCTGTACTCGACGCTGCTGGCGCTCGAGGACGCCCACGGGCCGGCGATCGGGGTCATCGGGTTGCCGGCGCTCGGCCAGGTCGTCTACGCGGGCCGGGGGCTCGGCTGCTGGAGCGAGGGGCGCCCGGCCCGCGTGAGCGACACGGCGAGGCTCGACGGCGCCTACCTCATGAGCAGCGGCTACGGCCACTGGCCTGACGCGGCGCTGCTGGCGGTCAAGCACGCAGGGTGCCACCTGCGCACCTGGGGCGACGGCTACGGCTACGCCCTGGTGGCCACCGGCCGGGCCGACGCCATGGTCGACCCCGCGGTCGACCTCTATGACGTCGCCGCGATGCCGGTGATCCTCGCCGAGGCCGGCGGCCGGTTCACCACGGTCGACGGCCGCGAGGACGCCGCCGGAGGCAGCGGCGTGGCCACCAACGGCCGCATCCACGACGAGCTGCTGGGAGTGCTGGCCAGGGGGCCATGACCTAGATCCAACCGCGGCGGTGCAGCAGCCGGTACAGCAAGCCGAGCCCGACCGCCATGAGGCCGAGCGCCATCGGGTAGCCCCACCACTCGTCGAGCTCGGGCATGTTCTCGAAGTTCATGCCCCAGACACCGGCCAGCATGGTGGGTACGGCAGCCATGGCCGCCCACCCGGCAATCGTGCGCATGTCGTTGTTCTGCTGCACGGAGATGTGCGCCAGGTTGACGTCCAGCACCTCCGAGAGCAGCTCACGTTGGATCTCGATGCGGGTGATGACCCGGCTCAGGTGGTCGTACACGTCACGGAAGTACGGACCGAGCTCGATCGAACCGAAGGGGCTCCGCCCGGACTGGAGCTGCTGGAGTGGCTGCAACACCGGCTCGATGTTCCGGTAGAGGTCGAGCACCTGCCGCTGCAGCAGGTAGATGCGGGTCGCCGGGTTGTTGCGCTCAGGCGAGAACACCTGGCCCTCGATCTCGATGATGTCGTTGTCGAGGCCGTCCAGCACCGGCT
>DASQUY010000266.1:0-2639 GCA_035641055.1 Acidimicrobiales bacterium
GTACGCGGTCGCCACCCGGGAAGACGACGTCACCCGAGTGGTGCAGGAGACCCCGGCCGACCTCGGGCGACCGGTGCTGTGGGTCGCAGGGTTCGGCAGCGACTACACGGGCGACGACGGGCCCGCGGCCACGGCGCAGGAGCGGCGCTTCTCCTACGCCGGGTCGGTGGGCGACGGGCACCCGCGCCCGTACCGGGAGGTCGACACCTACCAGGACCTGTCGCGGTCGGTGGCACTGATGGCCGAGCAGATCGACGCCTTCCACGCCACCGTGGACTCACCGATCACGATCGTCGCCGAGAGCGAAGGGGCCCTCGTTGCCAAGATGTACCTGATGTCGCACGGCGACGCCCCCGTCGATGCCCTGGTGGTGCTCAGCCCACTGGTGGAGCCGGGGGCGGCGTACTACCCGCCCGCGGGCCGGGAGGGCTGGGGGGTGGCCAGCGGGGTGGGGTTGCAGTGGATCAGCACCTTCATCCGGGCCGTCACGCCGCTGGAGATCACCGCCGGGGACGGCCTGTTCCGTTCGCTCATCGACGACGCGCCGGCGCTGCGCGGGCTGCTCGCCTGCCCGGTAGGCGGGGTGGAGCAGCTCGTGGTACTGCCCCTGGCCGACGCCGTGGTCGGCCCCGAGCAGCTCGACGGCCTCGACGGTGACGTCATCCCCGCCTTCCACGGCGGGCTGGCCGGCGACGGCGCCGTGCTGGCCAGCATCCGGGAGGCGCTCGACGGCGACGAGGCGCGGCAGGACGGCCTGTGGGAGACCACCGACACGATCATCCGGGCCGGCGCCGCCGCCTGGCGGGTGCCGACCCTGCCCCTGTCGGTGAACCCCGCCTGGGAGGAGGCCGACGAGGTGGCCGACTGCGACGACATCGCCAACCTCTTCGCCGGCTGGTAAGCCGGCCCAAACCCATTCTGGTTGTAGCTATGCGGCATATGACCGCACAGCTACAACCAGTTTGGCGGTCAGAAGGCCAGCAGGTCGCGGAGGGCGGGGAGCAGGCGGTGCTCCGCCGACCACACCGCCTCCAGGGTCGGAGCGAACGGGATCGGCGTTTCGAGCCCACCGACCCGCCGCACCGGGGCGTCCAGGTCCATGAACGCCTCGTCGGTGATGGTGGCGGCGATCTCGGCGCCCAGCCCGCCGGTCACCGCCGCCTCGTGCAGCACGAGCGCCCGCGACGTCCGCCGTACCGAGGCCAGCACCAGCTCGCGGTCCCACGGGAGGAGCGAGCGCAAGTCGATCACCTCCACGTCGCCGGCGCCCTCGGCCGCCAGAGCGTCGGCGGCGGCCGCCGCCCAGCCGACCCCAGCCCCGTAGGTCACCACGGTGGCGTCGGCGCCGGGGCGGGCGATGCGGCCCTCGCCGATCCGCACCACGTGGTGACCCTCGGGCACCGGGCCCCGGACGCTGCGGTACAGCCGCTTGTGCTCGAGGACGAGCACGGGGTTGCCGTCGTCCAAGGCGGCGAGCAGCAGCCCCTTGGCGTCGGCGGCGGTGGCGGGCGCCACCACCCTCAGCCCCGGGGTGTGGCAGAACCACGCCTCGACGTTCTGCGAGTGGAACGGACCCGCGCCCAGCCCGCCACCGATGGGCAGCCGCACCACCAGCGGGACCGCGGCCCCCCAGCGGTAGTGGGTTGTCGCCACGTTGTTGACGAGCTGGTTGAAGCCGCAGGTCACGAAGTCGCCGAACTGCATCTCGATCACCGGGCGGAAGCCGTCGAGCGCCAGGCCGAGCGCGGCGCCGATGGCTCCCGACTCGATGATGGGCGTGTTGCGGACCCGCTCGGTGCCGAACTCGTCGGCCAGGCCCTCGGTGGCCTTGAACACGCCGCCGTAGCCGGCGATGTCCTGCCCGAGCAACAGCACGCGGTCGTCGGCCCCCAGCGCCACGCGCAGGCCCTCGCGCACGGCGTCGAGGTAGCGGAGCTCGCGGCCCTCCCCACTCGGGTCCGCCCCGGGCGCCGACGGACTGGGCGCCCGCCGGAGCGGGGAGGCCGGTGCGTACACGCGAGCCAGCTCGTCGGCCGCGCTGGTGGTCGGCGCCGGCGCCCCCAGCGCTCCGGCCACCAAGCGCTCGACCTCGTCGCGGAGCTCCTCGCGCAGGGCGGTGCGATCGGCGCCCGGGAGAGCGCCCCGCCCGTCGAGCCGGGCCTCGAGGCGTTGGATCGGGTCCCGGGCCGACCAGGCGGCGATCTGCGCCGCCGGTACGTAGTCGTTGCCCGACGCCTCCTCGTGGCCGCGCATGCGGAACGTCTTGCACTCGAGCAGCGTCGGACCGTCGCCGGCCCGGGCCCGCCCGGCCGCTCCGGCGCACGCCGCCCGCACCGCCAGCACGTCGTTGCCGTCGACCAGCTCGCCGGCCATGCCGTAGCCCACGGCGCGGTCCACCAGGTCGGCGCAGGCGTACTGCTCGTCGGCCGGCGTGGACAGGCCCCACTGGTTGTTCTCGATGACGAACAGCACGGGCAGCCTCCACACCGCGGCCAGGTTCATGGCCTCGTGGACGTCGCCCTCGCTGGTGGCGCCGTCGCCGACGAGCACCGCGGCCACGCGGTCCTCGCCCCGCAGGCGGGCGGCCAAGCCCAGGCCGACGGCCACCGGGGCCATGGCGCCCAAGTGGCTGATCATGC
>DASQUY010000267.1:0-6943 GCA_035641055.1 Acidimicrobiales bacterium
GGGAGGGCGCCGCCTTCTGGGATCCGCCCGGGCGCTGGAGGCTGAGCTGGCGGGACATCGTGCGCACGGCGCCCGTCATGCTCACCGCTGTGGGTCCCCGCCTCCCTCGGGCGATCGGAGCGCTCGACCTCATCGAGCGGGCCCACCCCCGCGAACACCACTGGTACCTGGCGGTGCTCGGCACCGATCCGCCGCACCAGGGCAAGGGCATCGGTGCCGCGCTCGTGGATCCGGTGCTCGCCGGCTGCGACCGCGAGGGGCTGGGCGCCTACCTCGAGTCGTCCAAGGAGCAGAACATCCCCTACTACCAGCGCTTCGGCTTCGCCGTGACCGGGCAGATCGACCTCCCGGGCGGTCCGCCGGTGTGGCCGATGTGGCGCGATCCTCACTGACGTCGTCGCCCATCGCCTCAAAGCGGAGCACAGGTCACCGACGCGCTGGCTGTAGCCAATGGGGAGACTAAGGGCTGCCGGCTTCCCGCAGGGCGAGGGCGAAGCCGATCTCGGAGACGCCGAAGAGAAGCAGGCGCAGGCCGAGGAGCAGGCCGAGCACGAGGATCGTGGCGCCCGGCCAGGCGAGGGCGAGGATGCCCGCCACCACGCTGAGCACCCCGGCGACGAAGAGCCAGCCCCAGCCCTCCACCCGCAGGCTCAGCGCCCCCATGATCCGCACGGTGCCCGAGACGACGAGCCCGACGCCGGCCACGACGGCGAGCACCCACAGCGTGATGCCCGGCCACACCGCCGCCAGGACCCCGGCCAGCACGAGCGCGGCGCCGGCGATCACGCCCAGCACCCGGCGGTAGCGGCCCGCCCACACCAGCTCGTCGATCCCGTTGGCGATCAGACCGACCGCGGCCAGCAGGGCCAGCGTGCGCACGGCCGCGAACAGGTCGAAGACCAGCAGCGCGCCCAGCACCACCGACACGGCACCGAGCAGCAGGAACAGCCACCAGCGGGACGACGCTCGCAGGCGCTCCCGCTCGGGCGGCCACTCGAAGTCCATGCTCCCCGCTCTCGGCGCCTTCGGCGCCGGGGCGCTCGGCCCACGCTCGCTCTCTCGTCCTCCGGAACGCTCGCTCACCAACGCTCAGCGTAGGTCCCACTTTGACAGAGAGCGGTCAGATCTCGAGGGGTTCGTCCCCGAGTGCTGGCCGGGGCGACGCCGGCCCTCCACCGTGCGGCTACCTTGACGTCACCGGGTGTGCCTAGCGTCGCGGAGCCTGTAGGGGAGGTCCCACGTGGCCAGCGTCACCTTCGACAGCGTGACCAAGCGGTTCGACGACGTCGTCGCCGTCGACGCCCTCGACCTGCGGGTCGACCACGGCGAGTTCATGGTGTTGCTCGGCCCGTCCGGCTGCGGCAAGACCACGGCGCTGCGGATGATCGCCGGGCTCGAGGACGTCACCGAGGGTGAGCTGCTCATCGGCGACCAGGTGGTCAACGACATCGACCCCGCCCGGCGCGACGTCGCGATGGTGTTCCAGAGCTACGCGCTCTACCCGCACATGACCGTGCGGCGCAACATCGAGTCGCCGCTGCTCAATCGCCGCTATCACGCCGACGGGCCCGAGACGCCACCGCGCAAGCTGACCAAGGCCGAGCGCGGCGAGCGCGTCGACGAGGCCGCCCGGGTGCTCGAGCTGGAACCGTTCCTCGGCCGCAAGCCGGCGGCACTGTCGGGCGGGCAGCGGCAGCGGGTGGCGTTGGCCCGGGCGTTCGTGGGACGGCCCCAGGCCTTCCTTCTCGACGAGCCGTTGTCGAACCTCGACGCCAAGCTCCGCGCCCAGACGCGGCTCGAGCTCGTCGACCTCCACCGCCGCGTCGAGACCACCGTCGTCTACGTCACCCACGACCAGGTCGAGGCCATGACGATGGCCAGCCGCATCGCCATCCTCTCCGTCGGCCGGCTGCAGCAGGTGGGCACACCGCAGGACGTCTACGACCGACCGGCCAACCTGTTCGTCGCCCAGTTCATCGGCACGCCGCCCATGAACACGCTGTCCGGCAGCTTCACGACCCGCCACGGGTCGCCGGCCGTCGAGGCGGGCGAGAGCCGCTTCCCCGTGCCGGCGGACCTATCGACGCGGCTGGAGGAGGGCCGGCCCGTCATCGTCGGCGCCCGGCCCGAGCACCTCGGGGTGGCCGCCGACGCCGAGGGCAGCATCACTCATAAGGTGCGGGCGGTCGAGTGGTTGGGCCACGAGTGCCTGGTTTTCGGCGCGATCGGGCCGTCCCCGGTGGTGGTACGGCAGGCGGGCATGTCGCCGCGGGAGGCCGGTGACACCCTGCGCCTGGCGATCGACCCGGCCAAGGTCCACCTGTTCGACCCCGGGACCACGGCACGGATCGCATGAGCGCGCTGCCTTGCCCATCGTCTCGAGGCGCGGGCCGGTGAGCGAGCGCTGGGGGGACGACCAGGCCGGGGTCGGCGGGTTCGCCGGCACCGTCGACGAGGTCGCGGGCACCTCGGCCGGGGCGGCCCCGCAGGCGGTCGCCGCCCTCCGCCGCCGCCCGGGTCGGGGCTGGCGCCGCCGGGAGCGCCCCCGCTACTCCGCCAAGGAGATCATGCTGGCAGTCCTCCTGTTGGCGCCGTCGATCGTCGTGTTCGTGATGTTCTTCTACCGGCCGTTCCTCAACCTCCTGAACTGGGGCACGTTCGAGAGCCGCCAGGGCGGCGCCTTCTTCGAGGACGTCGGGCTGAGCCAGTACCGGGAGGAGCTCACCAGCGACGACTTCCGCGAGGGCCTGTGGCACAGCGTCCAGTTCGTCCTGTACACCGTGCCCCCGGGCCTGATCCTCGGGGTGCTGCTGGGGGTGGCCGCCCACCGCAAGCTCGCCGGCATCAAGGCCTTCCAGGTGATCTTCTCCTCGACGCTGGCCAGCTCGGTCGCGGTCACGTCGGTGCTGTTCTTCTACCTGTTCAACCCCGTGGTCGGGACCTTCCGGGTCGACTGGCTCAACGACCCCGACATGGCGATGTTCGCCGTGGCGCTGTCGTCGGTCTGGCAGAACATGGGGCTCTCGTTCATCATCGTGCTGGCCGGATTGCAGGCGGTGCCCGACGAGGTCATGGAAGCGGCGACCCTCGACGGCTACGGGCCCGCCCGGCGCCTGCTGCGGATCACGTTGCCACTCATCTCCCCGGTGCTGCTGTTCCTGCTGGTGGTGCTCGTGATCTTCGGGTTCCAGGCGTTCGCCCAGATCGACATCATCACCAACGGGGCGCCGGCCGGCGCCACCGAGACGCTGGTGTTCAAGATCAACCGGCTGGTCCGGCCCGACAACATCGGCATCGGGGCCGTGTACTCGGTCGGCCTGTTCTTCGTCACGCTGGTGGTGACGGCCCTCCAGTTCGTCATCCTCGAACGGCGGGTGCACTATGCGCGCTGAGTCCGTCATTCTGGTTGTAGCTATGCGGTCATATGCCGCACAGCTACAACCAGTTCGCGTGTCATGGCAGGTGGCGGCGTGACCGCCGCCGACACCATCGTCGCCCCGCCGGGCGGGGACGTGCTCGCCGAGGAGGCGGCGAGGGCGCGACCGCCGAGCACCGTCGGGCGGTCGCGGGCTCGGCGCCGGGCAGGCATCGCCGGCCAGTACGCCATGCTTGTCGCCTTGGCGGCGCTGGTGCTGGTGCCCATCGCCTTCAGCTTCATCCAGGCGCTGTCGCCGACCACCACCTACTTCAACCGCGGCAAGCCCCTGCACCCGGTGGCCGTCGACTGGAAGGACCGCACCTGGTTCACCGGCGGTGCGTTCTCGGTGGTGGCCCGCACGCTGGTCGTCGTTGCGGCACTGGCGTGGGTCCAGCTGCGCGCCGCCGGCGGCCGGGTCCGCAACCTGTCGCTGCTGGCCGCGCCGCGGCGGCTCGTCGCCGTCGCCGCCGGCACCGTCGCCACCGCGCTGTTGGCCGGCGCCACGTGGGGTGCGCTGTTCGACCGCGCGTCGACGACCGCCTGGTGGTGGCTGGGGGCGGTCGCGGCCGTCGGCGCCACCCAGCTCATCGGCTTCGCGGACATGCGACCCCGCTGGCGGCCCCTGGTCGTGGCCGCGATCGCCGGCGGCGCCATCGTCACCATCGTGGTCGTGGTCTTCGGGGCCTCGGTGTGGAACCGCGGCTGGGACGAGGGCGATCTGGGCTCGCCCATGATCCGCAGCCTCACGATCACGCTGCTCATCACGGGCGCCCAGGTGGTGACGTCGGTCTTCGCCGCCTACGCCTTCGCCTTCCTCCGCTTCCCGTTCAAGACGCTGATCTTCGCCTTCTTCATGGCCACGATGCTGCTGCCGCTGGAGGTCACGCTGCTAGGCAACGTGCAGACCATCCGCGAGCTGGGCTGGATCAACTCGAACGCCGGACTGGTGCTCCCCTTCGCCGCTGCCGCCTTCGGGACGTTCCTCATTCGGCAGGGCTTCCGGGGCGTACCCCCCGAGATCCACGACGCCGCCAAGCTCGATGGCTACGGGCACCTACAGTTCCTGTGGCGGTTCGCCGTGCCCCTGACGCGGCCGGTCATCGCCGCCTTCGTCGTGATCTCGGCGCTCGGCGCCTGGAACCAGTACCTGTGGCCCCAGGCCATCATCGACGACGACCGCTTTCAGACGTCGCAGATCCGCCTGCGCACGATCACCGGCGTCGAGATCACCAACGCCAACGTCGGCATCGCCGCCGCCCTGATCGTGGCGCTGCCCGTCGTGCTGCTGCTCATCGCCTTCTCGCGCCAGATCATCCGCGGCATCACGGCCGGCGCGGTCAAGGGGTGAGGTAATACGCCGGATGACGTGCCCGGGTCGCTCCCACGCGACGCGCGAGACTGATGGGAGGAGGCAACGATGAAGCGACAGCGCATCGGTCTGGGCGTCCTGCTGGCGGGGGTGCTGGTGGCGGCCGCGTGCAGCGACCCGCCCACCAGCGGCTCCGGTGACGGCGTCGAAGCTGGTGGCGACGGCGATGACGGTGGCGAGGCCGCACTGCCCGAGTGCCCCCTCGAGGCGCTCGACGAGGCCGACGGGCCTGTCGAGGTGACGCTGTGGTACGGCGGCATCGGCGGCGAGACCAAGGCGACCATGGAGAGCATGGTCGCCAACTTCAACGAGAGCCAGGACCAGGTGCGGGTCACGGCCAGCGACCAGGGCGCCTCGTACGCCGAGGTGTTCCGCAAGTTCGAGAGCGCGGCCTCGGCCGACCCCGGCCAGCTCCCCGACGTGGTGTTACTCGAGAGCACCCAGCTCCAGGTGCTGGCCGACGGCGGGTTGATCCTTCCCGCCGAGGCGTGCATGGAGGCGTCCGACTATTCGATCACCGACATCGAGCCGGCCGTACGCTCGGCCTGGTCGGTCGACGGCGTGCTCTACCCGGGCTACGCCAACGTCAACACGCCGGTCCTCTACTACAACAAGGCCCACTGGGCCCGGGCCGGTCTCGACCCCGAGGACCCGCCGGAGACCCTCGACGAGCTCCAAGAGCAGGCCCAGGCGATCAAGGAGGCCGGGGTGGCCGACAAGCCATTGTCGTTCAAGATCAGCCATAACGTGTTCACCAACTGGCTGGCCGGCGAGGGCGTCGACGTGGTCGACAACGGCAACGGCCAGGACGGCCCAGCCACGGCCGCCACGTTCGACACGCCCGAGGCCCAGGAGATCCTCCGGCAGCTCGAGCAGATGAACGACGAGGGGCTCCTCAACGTGTTCGCCGAGACCGAGGGCGGCTTCGACCATTACTTGGCCCTCGCCACCCAGGACTCGTCGATGCTGATCGAGACCTCGGGCGCGGCGGTGAACATCGCCGAGTTCCTGGGGGGCGAGCTGACCGCCGAGGAGCTGGCGCAGGACGTCGACGTCGACGTCGACGAATCCCTCGTGGACGAGGACGAGCTTCGCCCGGGCACCGCGCCCTTCCCGGGCATCACCAGCTCGGGGCAGGTCTTCCCCAGCGGGGGCGGGTTCTTCATCGCCAACACGGGTCCGCCCGCCGAACAGGCGGGGGGCTGGCGGTTCCTCGAGTTCATGCTGCAGCCCGCCAACGCCGAGGCCTGGCACAGGCAGGGGAGCTACCTCCCGATCGTCAAGTCGGTGCAGGACGAGCCCGACATCGAGACGTTCTGGGCCGACGAGGTGGCCGGCGTCCTGATCAGGCCGGCGGTCGACCAGCTCGGCGACGCCGACCCCGACGAGCCGGGGCCCCTCATCGGCCCCTACCCCGACTTCGTCGCCGAACTACAGACCGCGATCGAGTCGGTGCTGCTGGGCGGCGCCGACGTCGAATCTGCGTTGGCGAGCGCCCAGGACGAGGTCACCGCCTCGCTGGAGCGCTACTCCCGCGAGTAGCCCTCGCCAACCGGGTGCAGCCGTGCGGCATATGACCGCATAGCTGCACTCGGAACGGGGAGGCGGCCTACCCTGACCTTCCATGGTCGGGTCCTCACTGCGCGACCGGTTCTTCACCGCCCCGACGGCCCGGGCGATCACCTCCCCGACCGGCATCCTGCTCGGCGTTGCCGTCGCCGCGGTCTCGGCCGTCGCCGGCCTGCCCCTCGGAGCCGCCGTGGCGCTGGGGGTGGCCGCCTGGGTGGGCAAGGTCGCCCTGTCGCTGCCGAGGGGTCGCCGGCGCGAGCGCATCGACCCGTTCACGCTGAAGGAGCCCTGGCGTCACTACGTGCGCGACGCACTCCAGGCCCGCAACCGCTTCGACGAGGCGGTCGGGCGCACGCCGTCCGGGCCGTTGCACGATCACCTGGCCGAGATCGCCGACCGCGTGCACGCCGGCGTCGAGGAGTCCTGGCTCGTCGCCCGGCGGGGCGAGACCCTGGTGGCCGCCCGCAGAGCCATCGACGTCACCGGCGTCGATCGCCGGCTCGCCAAGATCGCCGACGCCCGCGCCTCCGACCCGGCACTGGAGCGGGTGGCGTCGTCGCTCGAAGCCCAGCGGGCGACCGCGGCCC
>DASQUY010000268.1:0-3126 GCA_035641055.1 Acidimicrobiales bacterium
TGCTGCACGACACCGACGCCACCCTCCGAGCCACGCACGACGCGCTGTCCGCCGGGCCCGACATCGTGGTGCTCAGCACCGGCATCGGCACCCGGTCGTGGTTCGCCGCCGCCGAGAGCGCCGGGCTCGACGACCGGCTGCGCGACGCCCTGTCGTCCGCCACCGTGCTCACCCGCGGGCCCAAGGCCCGGAGCGCGGCCATCGCCGTGGGCCTCGACGTGGCCTGGCAGGCGCCGGGCGAGACGGGCGCCGAGGTGCTGGCGCACCTGCGCGACCTGGGCGCGGCCGGCCGGCGCGTCGCCGTGCAGCGCGACGGCGGTGAGCCGCTCCTGGCCGAGGGGGTCCGCCGGCTCGGCGCCGAGGTGATCGACGTGCCCGTCTACCGCTGGGAGATCCCGGACCGGTCGGTTCCGGCGCGGCGCCTCATCGACGCGGCGTGCGCTGGTCGCCTCGACGCCGTGACGTTCACCTGCGCCTACGCCGTGGGCGCCACGTTCACGCTGGCCCCCGACCCCGATGCGCTGTGCGACGCGCTCAACGGCGGCGTCGCCCCCGTGGCCGTGGGGCCGGTGTGCGCCACCGCCCTGCGGCGCCACGGCGTCGACCACGTGATCGAACCCCGGCGCGCCCGGCTCGGCGCCATGGTGCAGGCGCTGGTGGTGGCGCTCCGGGGCCGGCAGCGGGTGCTCCGCCACGGCGCCCACGAGCGCCGCTGGCAAGGGGCGGCGCTCGTGGGCGACGACGGCCGGGTGACCGGGCTCACCCCCACCGAGGTGCGGACGCTCGAGACGCTGGTGGGGCGGGGCTCCCGCTCGGTGGTGCCCAAGTCAACCCTGGTCGGCAACGGCGTCGACGGCCACGCCGCCGAGGCCGCGGTCGGCCGCCTGCGGGCCAAGCTCGGCCCGCTGGGCGCCGCCATCCGCACCGTTCCCCGGCGCGGCTACCTCTGCACCCTGGAGGTGGCCGGAACGGAGGGCTGACCGCAGGGCGCGCCGGTGGGCGACCCAGGCGTAGCCGACGCCGATCACCAGCCCGCCCCCGACGATGTTGCCCGGCACCGTCCAGGCCAGGTTGCGGGCGAGCGCGGCCCAGCCGATCGAGCCCTCGAGGGCACCCAGCGAGAACACGGTGGCGTTGGCGACCGAGTGCTCGAAGCCCGACCCGATGAAGGCGAGCAGGCCCCACCACAGGACGGCCAGCTTGGCGCCGTCCGAGCGGGTCCGGGCGGCCATCCACAGCGCCAGGCACACCAGCGCGTTGCACAGCACGGCCCGCCAGAAGAGCTGGGTCCCGCTGGCGGCGTCCTTGGCGGCGGTGATCGAGCCGACGAGGCCGGCGCCCGGGCCCGCCAGCGTGCCGCCACCGTGGACGATCGCCGCGAACGCCACCGACCCGCCGATGTTGCCGACCAGCGACGCCAGCCACACGAGCGTCAGGTCGAGCGGCGTGACCGTGCGTTGCCACCAGCCCTGGAGCATGAACATGGCGTTGCCGGTGAACAGCTCGGAGCCGGCGAAGACGACGAGCGTCAGGGCCACGCCGAACACCGCGCCCTGGGTGACCTTGGCGAACCCGGAGCCGGCCTCGACCAGCGGGGCGGACACCGACACCATGAGCACGACGGCGACGCCGACGTAGGCGCCGGCGAGCGCCGACAGGAACAGGTAGCGGGGCAGGTCACGGACCTGGCGGGCCTTGGTGGCCGCCAGGGCGCCGTGGTCGTCGACCGCTTCGGGTGCGGGGATGGGCACGGGGAACCTCCTCAGGTTGCGGTCCCAGGGTCGAACTTGCGGTGGTTAGGGACGTCATGGCGTCCTTAACCACCGCAAGTTGGGTCAGGTCGGGGTCGCCAGAGCCGGCGCGTCCACTGGGGCCTCGCCCGGCTCGGGGCCGGGAGCCCACCGCTCGGCCAGCGCCGCCTGGATCTGCAGCGAGAACGCCTCGGCGCCGAGCCGGCGGACCGTGCGGCCGAGCGGCTCGTCCGGGTGGCGGAGCGCCTCCCAGGTGCCGACGATGGCGGCCACGGCGGCGTCGAGGTCGCGGGCCGCCACCCGGCCGACCACCTCGCCCAGGATGTGCCGGTCGAGATCCGCGCCGAGGTACACCTGGTAGCCGTCGGTCGTCTGGCCGTCGACCCGCACCTTCGACCCGGCGAGGCCGATATCGCCGATCTGGTGCTGGGCGCACGAGTTGGGGCACCCCGACACGTGGACCCGCAGCGCCGAGTTGCGGGCGAGGGCGGCGGCGGCGGCGAGCCCGCGCCCGGCGCCCGGGGCGTCGGTGATGCCCAGGGCACACACGGCGGAACCGGTGCACGCCCGGATCTGGGCGGTCTCGCCCTCCCCCAGCAGGTACACGCCCCGCTCCAGGAGCGCGGCGCGGATCGTCGCCACGCCGGCCAGAGGCACGTTGCGGAAGCAGATGTTCTGGTCGCGGTTGAACGTGAGGTGGCCGTCGGCGTGGCGGTCGGCCAGGTCGCAGCACAGCTGGAGCTCCGACGAGCAGGTGTCCCCCAGCGGCAGGTCGATGGTGACCGACGCCAGGCCCGGCGTGCGCTGGGGCCGCACACCGGCGGTCCAGCCGCCCGGCGGCACGCGGCGGAGGATCTCGCGCCGGTCGGCCTCGGCCAACACCTCGACGTCGGGCACCGGCGGCCGGGGTCGCCCGCGGGCGGCGGCGAACGCTTCCTGCCAGGCGGCCCGGAGGGCATCGGCCCCCAGGGACTCCACCAGGTACTTCATCCGGCCCTTGGCCGGGTTGTCGAACAGGTTGACCGTGGGAGTCACGTCAGGTGCGGCTTGCGGTTGCGTTGCTCCCCGCTCTTGGCGCCTTCGGCGCCGGGCCGCTCGGGCCCCGGCCTCGCCTATCGGCTCGGCCTCAGGGTCGCCGTGCGCCACGTACACATCTATTAGCGCCACCACGGCGGCGAGCACCTCGGTCCGGGGCACGAATGGTGCCAGCAGCACCGCCAGGGCGGGCGCCTTGCCCAGGCTGCCACCGGCCCACAGCTCGTAGCCCGGCGCCCCGTCGACCACGGTGGACACCAGGCCGGCGTCGTTGACGAGGGCGTCGTGCCGGCACCGGGGCGAGCCCCCGAGGGCGACGTTGACGCGGCTGGGCAGCGTC